>JAPKXT010000125.1 GCA_026394695.1 Methanoregula sp. | reverse complement strand
AACAAAGAGACCTGTTCGTTTTGACTCAAAATTCTGGCGTGAGAACCGGGACCAGGTAACCTGGCTTGATGCCCAGCTTGTTCCTCAGTTTGGTCCTGACGGGTCTGTTGTCCAGGTAATTGGGATATCACGGAGTATTACTGACAGGAAACAAGCGGAAATATTACTGAAACGATTTAATAAAGAACTTGAATTGCAGGTCCGTTCACGTACGATTGACCTTGAACGCCTCAATACCATGCTTGAGGCTGAAGTTATCCAGCGAACAATGGCAGAAGATAGTATACGGAACTCCCTAAATGAAAGAGAGCTCCTGCTCCGTGAGATTCATCACCGGGTAAAAAACAACCTCCAGATTATTTTAAGTCTCATCAGCCTCCAGTCCCGGAATATCAAAGACCCCAATCTTCTGAATATCATGGAGGATTTCCAGAACCGCATCAAGGCGATGGCACATGTCCATGAGAGGATGTGCCTTGTCGCTGACATTGCAAGAATCGATCTGTCTGAAACCGTCACATTTCTGGGATCGAGCCTTTTCAGGTCTTATAAGGTCGATCCTCAGTATATCCGGTTGAACGTCAGAATGAAAGACCTTCACATTACCCTAGACTCTGCAATTCCCCTCAGCCTTATCATCAACGAACTCATCTCAAACTCAATTAAGCACGCGTTTCCCAAAGGGACTCCGGGGGAGATCACTATTGAAGGACGCCGGGAAGCCGATATCCTTGTGCTCTCCGTCAGTGATACGGGTATCGGGATACCAAAAGACCTTGACTGGATGAGTAGTAATCAATCACTCGGGCACCGGTTGGTGGTGAACCTGGTGGAACAATTGAACGGCACTATTGAACTTGACCAGACAACGGGAACTGTGTTCAAAATCGTTGTAAAGGAAAAACCATGAACCGGAAATGAGTATCCGGCGTCTCCCATTGAATCATTTTTTTCGGTGTAAATGTGAGAACGGGAGCGAATTTTTTTAAATAATACTCTCGTCAGAAAAAACGAGTCTTATATTCGCATTCCGGAAGGGTTTCCGGGGTCTGTATGGCATAAAATAGGAGGCAAAAATAACATCGATTCCAGAGCCTTTGGTGGGCTTTTAACGAGGTGCATTCCTGCCGTATTTTGGCAAATGGAGCACAATAATGTCCCCGTTTCTGCATGCACCGAAACGGACGGTTTTACGGGCTTTTTCGGATCGCCGTTGGGTAAACGGAGCCCGATTTGAGCGTATTTTGACACATGCCCCTTATTTGGATATACATGATTGTTCCATATGAGGAGTAAAATCAAAATTAATGAATAGCGGAATTTCACGAGGCAGATACATCACATTTTTTGATTATTTCTTCGATATTTCTCAATAAGGGATATTTTGTGGATGGAGTCCACGATGCTCCGTTCGCTCTTGACGGATGAGGTAAAAGAATTAAAGTACAGGTTTTGTATGTTCTGACTTCATGCAATTCCACCATATCATCGGGAAATAATAATCGATAAACAAATTTTGTTACGTCAGCCCCTAATAAAACTGTTACTTTAATATTGGGTAGTTTAAAGAACAAATCCAATTCATGAGATAACCATTTTTCGCTGCAATTATTTACACATCCGGTCCGATAGGCTTTCGGGAAAGAAATTGATTCGAGATCATTTTTTCGCTTTGAATACGTATAACATTTTAGCAAATGTGTCCAGTAACAATAATTTAAAAGAAAATTGGAGAGATTATCCCGTGAAATTTTTTTCCCTTCGCGTTGACAAACTTTTTCTAATCTATCAATAATTGTATTCACAGGAACTTTTTCACGACTCATCAAATTTTTACGAAATTCATCGTCACTTTTTTTTGATGCTTTATCATATTCCTCGATAAAACCTGTAGTGGGATCACGCGATATTATGACCCCAGTAAGTTCTTCCTTTTTTGGTGGGGGCGTCAATGAACCCAAATGTAATCCTGAATATTTTTTTGCATGAAGATATTTTGAGCCGGTTTTTCCTGCGTGAACTTTTTACTAATCCAATACCGGAAGAATAAATGGGATCAGGACCAGAAGATTATGCAGTAATGGGGTGATGGCAAACCACCCGGCCGGTTGATCATTTTCGGAGAAGGTCTAAAATCATGTCTGGCATGCGATTCCATGGCAACGATGAACGATCGGGTACAGTATCAACTATCCCGGATGATTGCAATCTTCTCGGAAATAAACAGACCCGTGGCGATCTTGGCAAAGCGATTGCTGTCATCGTGCTCGCGTACTCCCCACGGGATCTGCAGCAGATGAGATGGAATTTTTCTGAAAAGATCCAGAATATCGACCCCGCCTACCGGAAGCTGCTCGAAGAGACCATCACCGGTTACCTGCAGGGAACATACCAGAATGTGCGGCTCATGGACCAGCAGGGAACGTTCTCTTCAATGCGGGAACCGGTCCCGGATAATGTCAGGGCATTCTGGAATATGGTTGCCGTGCAGTGTACGAAGGGGGATGGTGAGGACCGGCTACGGTTCTTAAAATTCCTCCTAGTCGGGTTCTGCATGTTCGTGCAGGGTCTTCCCGGCCATCCGGTCGGTATGCCATTTCCCGGCGGAGACAAGGTGGAGGTCATCGATGGGGTCTGGTATTGCCCGGTGCGGACAAAGGCAAACGATGTCGATGCAGCCCTCTGCCCGTTCTGCCCTGCCCTCCAGACCCCGGAGATCGGGTATCTCAGGCCGCCGGTCAACGCCAGCGAACACCGGAAACAGGAGTTTATCAGGAACTGTTACGACTTCCATAACTTCAACGGCTGAAAATTTCACTTTTGAGAAGATCTCCTTCCCTTCATTTTTTTATTTTTCCGGTCTGGTTCATAAATATCATGATGAGGTGTTAGGGTAGTGGTGGGGTTCCGCATCCGGGAAGAACATAACCGTATCACAAGGTTTATGATTAGGTAAACCCTAACTAACGAAGGATCGGAGTATGATGGATACAGAGGAGCAACTGTTCGAAGTGTTTGAAAACATACTCAGGATCAGGAACGAATGCTCCTGCAATATCTTCTCCGAATGCGGGCTATCAGATATGACGGTCAGGCAGATCGCGTACCTGAAAGCCATCGATGAACAGGAGGAAGTCACCTTCAGCAGGCTTGCTGAGATCACCCGGAACTCAAAACCCACGATCACCGAGATGATCAACAAATTTGTCCGTAGGGAGTGTGTGTATCGCAAACCCTGCACTGATGACAAAAGGATCCTGTACATCCGCCTTACCGATAAAGGGCAGAAGATTGCAAACGCTGAACATAATGCCCTTCGCAGGGTGATTGAACGAATGATGGATTCACTGGATGAAGACGAGATGGATCTCCTGATCAGGATCCTGCAAAAGGTCAGGTAATTTTTTTATCCTGCACTTTAGTTAGGTAAATTCGAACTAAATATTGAGGTAACCATGCAATCAGAAAAACCTGATGATGTAACGGAAAAAATTGTTATACCACTCTTTGAGATCGTTGTCTATCCGGACAGCCGTACAAAATTCCAGGTTGACCGTGCCACCGGAGAACTTCTGCTGGCATCAATTGAGGATCCAAATGCAGGATATGCAGTAGGTCTCACAGTCAGAAGCGGCACACGACCATCGGAAGTGACCTCCGGGTCGCTGTATACAACCGGCAACCTGTTCCGGATCTCGCATGTACAGCCAGCCGACGACGGCTACCTGCTCTGTGTGGAGGTTGTACAGAGAGTTAAAGCAGTCTCCCTGTCTGAAAAGGACGGGCGGTTTTATGCAACCTGCGAGCCGCTCCCGGACAATGAGGATCTCGAAGAAGACCTGAAGGCCCGTATCCTCGCGGACATAAAAAACACCGTCCACGAGATCAGCAACCGGTTCTCTGGCTCTGAACAGTTCACCCGCCCGATCGACCGGATGGAGTCTGTCGACCAGATCATGGGGTTCGTCATGCCCTTCCTGCCGGTCAACCTTGCCGAGAAACAGGCACTTCTTGAGATTGTCTCTGTCCGGCAGCGTTACATCACGTTCCTTGAGTTCCTCATCAGGACAAGGGACAATATCAGCATCCAGATCGAGATGTCAAAGAAAGTATCTGATAAGGTCAGCAAGTCGAACCGTGAGGCGATATTGAGGGAACAACTCAAAGTGATCCAGGAAGAACTCAATGAGAGTGATGAATCCGGTTCCGGTGATGGAGGATACCGGGAAAGAATTGAGCAGTCAAAGATGCCCGATGATGTGAGAAAAAAGGCATTGGCAGAAGTAAAAAAACTCGAGACCGGTGGCAGCCAAAACCATGAAAGTTCCGTGATCCGGAATTATCTTGACCTCCTGCTCGATCTTCCCTGGGTAACCGAAGAGAGAAAAAGCATCGATATCGGTCAGGCCCGCCGCGTGCTTGATAGTCACCACAACGGGCTTGAAAAGGTCAAAGAGAGGATCATCCAGCACCTTGCGGTCATGAAACTCCGGCAGGAAAAACAGGGTTCGATTCTTCTCTTTGCCGGCCCGCCCGGCACAGGAAAGACGAGCCTTGGCAAAAGCATTGCCGAAGCCCTCGGGCGGAAGTACGTCAGGATCAGCCTTGGTGGGGTCAGGGATGAAGCTGAGATCCGGGGGCACCGGAGGACCTATGTCGGTGCCCTGCCCGGAAGAATTATCCATGGCATACAAAAAGCAGGCACGAAAAACCCCGTTTTCATCCTCGACGAGGTCGACAAACTGGCAATGTCGTATGCAGGAGATCCGGCGAGCGCACTCTTAGAAGTCCTCGACCCGGAGCAGAACAACACCTTCTCGGACCATTACCTGGAAATCCCCTATGACCTTTCAGATGTGTTGTTCATCGCGACTGCCAACTCTCTTGCAACGATACCGGCACCGCTTCTCGACCGGATGGAGCTGATCGAGATCTCGGGTTATACAAAGAACGAGAAGTTCGCGATTGCAAAAGATCACCTGATACCCACGACCCTAAAAGAGCACGGCCTTGATGCGGATAAGCTACGGATCGAGGATGAGGCCCTCAAAGTGACGGCACGTTTCCGAGAAGATAGTCTCCGGGACAGCGGAGCAGCCGTTTGTCGTGACAACGGATAATCTCACCGGGATTTTGGGAAAAGAGCTGATCCGGCAGGAAGTGGCTCGAAAAGAGCCTGTACCGGGTGTCGTTACCGGACTTGCATGGACACCCGTTGGTGGAGATATTCTCTTCATCGAAGGAACGTTTATGCCCGGAACCGGAAAGCTTACGCTTACCGGCCAGCTGGGGGATGTGATGAAAGAGTCTGCAAAGATATCCCTGAGCCTTATCAGGTCACGACTTGCACACACTGCAAACAGTTTTGACTTTATTGCTAGCGATGTTCATATCCATGTTCCATCAGGTGCAACACCAAAGGACGGCCCCTCTGCGGGAGTAACACTCTTTACTGCTCTTGCATCCCTTATCACCGGTAAGACAGTTGACCCCAAAACTGCTATGACGGGGGAGATCACGTTAAGCGGTGCCGTATTGCCCGTTGGCGGCATCAAGGAAAAAATCCTGGCAGCACACCGGGCCGGGATAAAAAAGGTAATTCTCCCAAAAGAGAACGAGAGAGATCTCGAAGAAGTTCCTGAAGATGTCAGGAATGATCTTACCTTTGTACTGGCAGGGACCATTGAAGATGTATTAAAAACAGCATTGGATATTGACCTGCCTGGACCGGTTATGCTCTCTGCAGGAAATCGTTGTGCGCCCGTGCACAACCTTTGATCGTTGTCGGGTTGTAAGGAGGGTCCGTCATGATGCAGCGATGATGCATTTGTCCCTCCTCTGCCCCAATCGTTATGTTTATCACGATCATGAACAGAATGAGCCGTATGACACTCAAAGATAAGATTCTGGAAGTAATCGCCGGACCCCACGTTACTGCCGTTGCCACGCTGGACGGTAAGCTGCCGGCAGTCCGTTTCATGGTACTTGCCGGCTTTCCCGATATGACTATTGTCGGCGCGACGATGAAGGCCTCAAAGAAGGTTGAACAATTAAAGAAAAACTCTGACGTGGCATTAGCCACCTGGTCAGGAAAGGAGTTCTCCGACCCGTATGTCGAGGTCAAGGCAAAGGGTAAGATCCACGAAGATATTGCAACAAAGAAGAAGTACTGGAACCCGATGTTCGAACAGTTCTTCAAAACTCCCGAAAATCCCGATTTTGTCGTGCTCGTGTTCACGGCAGGCGAGATCACGTACCACGGCAAGAACATGTCAAGCATGGATGTCTGGAAACGTTGAAACATCCCCGCATAAGTCCTCAAAACAGGTAAAAAATCCGCATGGCAGAAGGCTCTGATTTACTGGAGTTTGGGTTCCCGGCCGTCAGGCAATCATAACCTGTTGTTATGCAGAACCAGATATGCTCGTATCCGTATCAGATGCGAATCTGGTATGTATACGGTGCTGGTGGGGACTATAACTCCCTAAAATGCAAAATATGGGAAAAAAATTCAAAATATAACAACTATTTTTTTACTTACCGGTTTGTGTGAGTCATATCCTTATTGTTTGCATTTTTTTAATGAGGAGTTTTAATCCGTTGAACTGAACCGCTCAAAATAACATTCACCCGAAGTCAGTTTTTCACCGGGCTTGAGGGCACGTAAGAAGGTGTCCGCATGGTCCATGCACACGTAGGCTGAACAGCACCCGTATCCCTGGTATCCTGCCGCATCCTTATCGCAGTACTCGCATTTTATTTTCTCCGCCATGATAATTTCCTCTGTTTTTTATTTCATAGATACTTTTTCCCGGTTGCCGTTTTTATCAAGGCTCTAGAGAATTTCCTTCACTCTTTTTTTGGCCATCTCACAATATTTTTTTGAGATGTCAATTCCCATAAATTTCCGTTGTGTCTTTTTTGCAGCCACACAGGTAGTACCTGCACCATTGAATGGATCGAGAACCACGTCACCCGCAAAACTGAATAATTTGAGCGCTCTTGTCACCAGCTCTTCGGGAAACATGGCAGGATGATCATAGTGATCCATCTTTCGTTCCGGTGCAATGGACCATTTTGCCACAACCCATCGTTTAAATTCATCTTCAGTTATGTCGATATCTTCAGATTTTCCGGATTTTTTAATATCCCCTTTTGCAAAAATTTCCAGAAATTCCCAGGTATATTTCAGGTAAGGGCTAGACGGACTCTTCCAGCTCCCCCATGCACAATACTTACAATTATAATTGTTTTTTTCCCAGAGAATTTCTCCTTTCCAGATCATTTTTTTCTGCATGAAGTGATGTGAAATAATATGGTGACTGGGGATATAATCTGAAAAGAGCGGCTGGATGTTGATAATGATCCTCCCCCCGAATTTTACCACCCGGATGCATTCATCAAGAACCGCGAACAGTTTATTAAAATAGAGTTCCCAGTTCACCCCGTCTGAAGAAGTATCATATCCAAGACCAAAATTATAGGGCGGTGATGTAATGACAAGGTCAATACAATTGTCAGGCAATTGTTTTAACACCGATTCACTGTCATCATTGATTATCAGGTTTTCATATCTTTTTGGCAACTCGTTATTGTTCTTTGAAAACGTGGTATTCCGGGCGTAATAGTATAATCCCCTCCTGTTAACTTTTGATTGCCGGTCTTTAACCTTTCTCTCATCATTGTAGGTCACATACCATCGTTTCCCCCCTTTAATCCCATAACTTTTAATGCGGGAAATTTCTTCAATAATTTTTAAAAATAGTGTCGGATCCACTGGTGAAGATTCGGGATTTTTTTCCAGGTCAGCCAACAAATCCAGGATATAATCCCTGAATACTTCAAATTCAATTGCCTGCAGATAGACGATGATCTCTGATGTATTGATATCCAGACGAAATCCTTTTTTTGAAAATTTTGTTTGAATTTGTTCAAATAACCTGTTTTCATGACTGGTGAGGGGTTTTTTTAATGTCGTCACTAACTTCAGGTATTCATTTTTCAGGTTCTTTTCTGGCTCAATGGGATTGTTTCCTGCCATGGTTATAAAAGGTATTGTTACTTTTTCCTCAAGTTAAACTATCCGACTTCACACCGGCGCTTCCGGATATTGTTATTACAACAACGGTACTGAATGCAGTCAATCAAATCGGGAGGGAGAGTTCCTGGTAACCCCCCCACAACACATCATGAAAAGTCAGAAGCAGCAACCGGGTTTTCAGGAAAAAATGGGAAAAATACGCTCTGCTTCCTGCATGGAAGGTGTTGACAGCGTTTATTCCGGACGCATCCGGGAAGTCTGGCGATAAAAAAATGAATCATTTTTTGTAGTGTATCAGTCTCTGGGTCACAAGAAGTATGAGAGAATCTACCGAATCCAGATGATTGATCTCATCTGCAGTAATCATCTCCTGGACCAATTTTCCGGACTGGAGGTAAACGGCAGGATACGATTGTTTTTCAGTTCCGGTCTCCAGAAAAAATTCATCGCGATACAGGAATCTAGAGGGAATTCCAAGATCATTTATGAAACGTTTCCATCCCTTTTTCATGCCAACAGGACTGAAGATCAAGGCATAAAGATTACACGGCGGGGATTTTCCTGGTATTGAACTTTTTTGGTAGTCTGCCATAGCCGAGAGGTTTCCGCGGTCAATATTGTACACAAACAGCAGGATCAGACCAGATTGCATATTACATTCCCATTTCTCTCCAATGATTTAATGATTGGGATATTTACCAGCGAACTTTTTCATATCAACTAAAAAAAGGATCAACATTGAGGAATCCTGCAGGCAGTACAACCAGGGTTGGAGAACCAGTCACCTGTTCAGGACACGTGCAAAGGCGATTTAAGTGCAAAGGCGATAGATTATGATGTATATTCATGCAATATTACCATAGATTCGCATACACAAGAAGGTAAAATCAATGCTTGACATCAGGTTCGTACGCTCCAACCCGGAAGTGGTCAGGGCAGATCTCCGGAAGCGCAATGACACAGAGAAGCTCGCATGGGTAGAGGACCTGCTCAACAAGGATGCACGCTCGCGCGAACTCAAAATCGAGACAGATCTCCTGCGCCAGCGCCGCAATACGATAGCCCGCGAGATCAACGTAGTACGAAAAGCCGGACAGGACGCTGCAGTTCTCATGGCTGAAGCGGCAAATCTTCCCCAGAAGATCAAGGATCACGATGCCAAACGAGAAGAAATTGCTGATACGATCCACAACTACCTGATGCGCCTGCCCAATATCCTGCATGACAGTGTTCCGGTGGGGAAGGACGATTCAGAGAACGTTGAGATCAGCCGCGTGGGTACACCGCGGATAGTTGATTTTGAATTAAAGAACCATGGGCAGCTGGCAGCTGAACGCGGCTGGGCGGATTTCGAGCGGGCAACAAAAATATCCGGGGCAGGTTTTTATTTCCTGAAAGGCAGCCTGGTCCTGCTGGATATGGCACTCCAGCGCTTTGCACTGGACCTGTTATCACAAAAAGGCTTCCTGCCGGTCATCCCCCCGTTCATGATCAACCGGGTATCGTATGAAGGTGTCACCGACCTTGGCGATTTTGAAAAAGTCATGTATAAAATTGACGGTGACGATGCATACCTGATTGCCACCAGCGAGCATCCGATTGGTGCAATGTACCGGGACGAGATCTTTGAAGAAAAAGATCTCCCTCTCCGTCTTGCGGGCATCTCAGCCTGCTTCCGGCGTGAGATTGGTGCCCACGGCCTTGACACCAAAGGTCTGTTCCGTGTCCACCAGTTCACCAAGGTCGAACAGTTTGTATTCTGCAAGCCAGAGGATTCATGGCCGATACACGAGGAACTGCTGGCAAATGCTGAAGAGATGTTCCAGAAACTCCGGATTCCTTACCGTGTCGTTTCCATCTGCACGGGAGATATTGGGACTGTTGCCGCCAAAAAATATGATATAGAGGCATGGATGCCCCGCGAGAATGCGTACAGGGAAGTTGTTTCCTGCTCGAACTGTACAGCCTACCAGGCAGTCCGTCTCAATATCAAAGTGAGGGACAAGGGCGACTTTGAATCAAAACAATCCGTTCATACCCTCAATTCGACAGCAATTGCCACTTCACGGGTCATTCGTGCCATTCTTGAGAACTTCCAGGACAAAGAAGGTCAGGTGGAAATTCCGGAAGTGCTGCATCCCTATATGAACGGGCAGGAATATCTCTGATCTTTTTTTTATATCTGTACAGCGAAAAGGATACGTAACGAATACTTATTTGCTGCAGATAACGCACCTATAGGTAAGACTGTGATACCATGGGCTATCCTGAACTGGACCAAGACGAGTCCATAATCCTTGAAACGCGAAACGTTAAATTCAAATCAATCTCGCTCGATGCGATACTGACGAATAAGCGTATCATCCTTATCGACAGCAAGAAGAATATCATCCCTCCCCAGGATATCCCCCTTACGTCCATCAGGATTGTCGAGATGGGGGAAAATGCCATACGGGACCCCTTTTTACTCCTCATTCTCAACACCATCACGGGTGAAAAACGCCAGATGGTTATCACATTTTCCCGCCAGGCCGGTGCTGAAAGGAAACGGGAATGCACTGAATGGGTAAAGAAACTGGAAAGTCTCAGGCCGGCTCCGGTTCCGGATTTTATCCCTGCTGAAGTTCCTGTGCAGGAAGAAGAACTCATAAAAAAACCTGATGTCTCTGCCCCTTCACGCACCGTTGTTGCCAGTACGCGCCCGGTCAAAAAGAAGATCGAGATTGCCCGTCCCCTGAGTAAGATCATTGAAAAGAACCCGGTCTCCCCAAAACCCATTGAAACCTCGTCTCTTCCATCAGGTACGTTCTGTTCACGATGCGGAAATCGTGTGCCCCTGAGATCAACATTCTGCAACCTTTGTGGAACACCTATCATGCATGTGCCAGACAAGGCTGGTGAACCGCAACCTGCCGCTCCTCAGGCGCAGATCCCGTTCTCTCCCCCGGTTATTCCTGCCGCAGAACGACAAAGTCGTCCCATCGAACAGATAATCCATTCTATTGAACCCCTTATTGAAGACTCGGTGCCCCGTACCCAGTCTGCGCCGCTTCTCCAGAAAAACACTACCGAACAAAAAGCTGGATCCTCTGTATCCGCACTTCCTGTGCATGAATCCCAAAAGGAATCAACGCCCCAGGTAATCTGGCCGGTACTGTCGACTGCAGAATCTCCCCTGGCGCCAGCACAAGAACCAGCACCTGCAGAACCGGAATCACCCCCGCCAACCTTGAATCCTGTACCTGAAGGAAGTAAACCCAATTATCGCACGATGGGGATCATCGCCATAGCCATAATCGCAATTATTATTGGAATCGTGTTCCTGACAAACATCACCACCGCACCATCCGGGGGCACCGGAGATAATGTGACCACCCCTGCAATGACAACAAAGGCGACAACCCTGCCTACATCACTACCAAAAACCCCCGGTACACCTCTGGAAACGCCAGCACCTGGAAAGGTGATGATACCTCCAACGGGGGTATGGGTGAGGGTGACGTACCCCGGAACATTTACGGGATCGATTGGTATTCCCGGAGACCTGCGGGGAGTGAACAACTCCGGTGATCTTTTCTACCAGGTATCGACAACCAACGGAATTGTTATGGTATCCATCCAGAAAATTGATGGTTCGTCTGATAAACTCGCCCTGGAGATTTATAAAAACGGTGTGATGGTCAAACAGGATTCGACTATTGCTCCCAAGGGTGTTGTTGATATTCAGTTTGATTTGAAAACGATTCCATCCGGTGGAGCAAATACCACGATAACCGTTCCATAAATACCGGGCAACACAGGACCCGGTATTTTTTTAGCGGTTTTGAATTGGACATGCTTTACAGGAACCGAACAAACTTTTTTTGCAGGGTATTTTCAGGCAGCACGGGATATTACGTGTGGTATCCTTCACTTTTTCATCCAATACCTTTGATACTATTTCATGTGTACTCCAACAAAATCAAAATGACAAGAATTATCGTTTCACAAACGCACGACTCATGTCATCATATTTGGATTAATCAGAGTGAGCAAGTACTATTGAAAGTAAACATGCAATTTCAGCCTGCATCCAGCAATCTCTTGTCACCTCAAAAAATATCAGGTATAGAGCACTTTATCAGGAACCATCACTGAATACCGTTTGCGTTCAGTCACGTCTCGATCCGGAAAAAATATTCGGGGTGCTGCCATGCTGCAAGTTCAATTTCCCATACGTTCAATTGCAGATCTGATACCCGGTGACCATCTCTGCTGTATCTATGATACTGACGAAGAGCACCGGAATATTATCACACCGTTTCTCCGAAAGGGTCTCGAACAGAACGAGAAAGTAGTCTATATTGTCGATGCCAGAGACCCTCAAACCATTATCAACTATCTGAAAACTGACGATGTTGACATTGAACATTACCAGAAAAAAGGACAGTTCAGCATCCTTACGAGTACTGATACATATCTGAAGCGCGGAATTTTCGACCCCGACAGGATGATTGTCCTCCTCACATCTGAAACCCAAAAAGCACTTGATGAAGGGTACTGTGCACTCAGGTTTACGGGTGAGATGTCATGGGCGATTCGGGGCTTACCGGGCTCCGAACGGCTGATTGAGTATGAGAGCAAACTCAACAACTTTTTCCCGGGCAGCAGGTGCCTTGCCATCTGCCAGTATGACCGGCGCCGGTTCGATGCCGGGATCCTGTTGAATATTCTCATAACGCACCCGTTCGCGTTTATCAGTGCAAATCTCTATGATAATTTTTACTATACTCCTCCTGAGGATATTCTCAAACCCAACCGGTCGGAGATTACCCTGGACAGGTGGATCAAAAATATCAAGGACCGTAAGGCAAAAGAAGAGGTGTTGCGGGAGAGCGAAGAACAGTTCCGGAACCTTTTCCAGAATGCTGTCGAGGGAATTCTGGTGGCTGATGTAGATACAAGAAAATTCCTGCTGGCAAATCCCGCGATATGCAGAATGCTCGGATACACGGAAAAAGAATTGACCTCAATGAGGATTGGCGATATCCATCCGGAAAAAGAGCTGAATTATATCGTGAAAGAATTTGGCTCCATCATGCAGGGGAATAAACATTTTTCAGATAGCATCCCATGCCTGAGGAAAGATGGATCGATCCTTTATGCAGATATCAGCGGTTTCCCGCAGATCATTGATGGGAAAAAATGCAATATCGGCTTTTTTACCGATGTAACCGAACGCAAGCGCGCAGAGGAGGCACTGCGAGAAAGCCAGCAACGATTCCAGGCACTGACAGAAACCACAAGTGACTTTGTCTGGGAAATGGACGCCAACGGTGTTTACACCTATTGCAGCCCACAAATCAATGAACTCTGGGGATACAAGCCGGAGGATATGAGGGGGAGATCGCCGTTCGACCTTATGATACCCGAAGATAGAAAGCATGGTATTAAGATGTTCCGTACATTGTCGGAGTCTCCGAGCTCTTTCAAAGGAATGGAAACCAACAGCTTGGACAACACCGGCCGAATTGTTGTGCTGGAGACCAGCGGTGTCCCTTTTTTCGACATTGATGGCAGGTTGCGTGGCTACCGTGGAATTTCCCGCGACATTACCGAGCGCAAGCGGGCGGAAGAGGCGTTGCGGCAGAGCGAGGAGACCTTTAGAGCACTAGCCGAGAACGCCAATGATGGGATCCTCGTAGCCGTGATCGGGGGAGCCCATTCGTACGCTAACAGACGGGCAAGTGAAATAACAGGTTACAGTATTGCCGAATTGCTAAAGACCAGCATCAAGGATTTGGCGGCCCCCGGTGAATTAGAGAAGGTTACAGAAAGATTAAGAAAAATACTCCTGGGGGATCCTGTTCCTCCCCAGTATGAGACCACTATCATCAGCAAGGACAGGAAGAGGGTACCAATAGAGGTCACCTCCGCGAAGACATTCTGGCACGGGCGCATGTTGTTTGAGTCTTCGCGGGACGCCATCATGACACTGGAACCGCCGGACTGGCGGTTTACATCAGGTAATCCCGCCACCATTACAATGTTCCGCGCAAAAGACGAGGCCGAATTTACATCAGCAGCACCGTGGGAACTATCACCGGAATGCCAGCCGGATGGACGACCTTCCGGTGAGAAGGCAAAGGAAATGATTGAAAAGGCGGTCCAGGAAGGGTTCCATTACTTCGAATGGACCCATAAACGCCTGAATGGCGAGGAGTTTCCGGCAACAGTCCTCCTGACGCGGTTCGAATGGAAGGAGAAGAAGATCCTGCAGGCAACGGTAAGGGACATCACCGAACAGAAACATGCCGAGGATAAAATCAAAGCATCCCTTGATGAGAAAGTCCTGCTCCTCCGTGAAATTCATCACCGTGTCAGGAACAACCTCCAGATTATTTTAAGTCTCATCAGACTCCAGTCCCGGAATATCAAAGACCCCCATCTTTTGGATACCATGGGGGATTTCAAGAACCGCATCATGGCGATGGCACATATCCATGAGAGAATGTGCCATGCCGATGACATCTCCAGAATAGACCTGTCTGAAATCGTCACATTTCTGGGAACGAGCCTTTTCAAGTCCTATAAGGTCGATCCTCAGCATATCCGGTTGAACGTCGAAATGAAAGACCTGCAGATTACCATAGACTCTGCAATCCCCATCAGCCTAATCATCAACGAACTCGTTTCAAACTCAATAAAGCACGCGTTTCCCAAAGGGACCCCCGGGGAGATTACCATTGCAGGATGCCGGGAAGCCGATACCCTTGTGCTCTCCATCAGGGACACGGGGATCGGGATACCAAAAGACATTTGCTGCTATGGGGATTCGAACCCCAGTCGCGGGCGTGAAAGGCCCGCATGATTGGCCGGACTACACTATAGCAGCGCGTTGTTGCTTTATCTAATTTCACGGCACCTCATAAATAGATTATGGAACCGGAAAAAAACAGGGAGGGGATAAGAGTAGTTCCGGATACGATTTTTGTGATCATTTTTTATTGATGGAGTGACCCTCTGTCTCGGTCACCGTCTTGAACGCGGCCATCAGCTGCCGGGTGACCGGCCCGGGTTTACCGGTCCCGATCGTGCGCCCGTCAACCCAGGTGATCGGTGCGACTTCGGCTGCAGTGCCGGTGCAGATCATCTCATCTGCGGTATAGATATCGAAGTACCCGATATTCTGCTCTTTTACCGTGATGCCGAGGGATTTTGCCAGTTCAAGCAGGACCATGCGTGTGATGCCCCGGAGGTTATTGAGGGTCGGGGGAGTGATAATCTCGCCATTCTTCACAACGTAGAGGTTGTCACCCGAACCTTCCGAGATGTAACCATTCGTATCAAAGAAGATCGCCTCATCGCCACCCTTGTAGTTCGCCTCGATCTTTGCAAGGATATTGTTGAGGTAATTCAGGCTCTTTACATTCGGCGGGAGTGCCTCAGCGGGATTTCTTCTCACCGAGACCGTCACTGCCCTGAGTCCCTTATCATACAGGTCGCCGTACATCGCACCCCAGCTTGTAGCAATCACAATAACAGAAGGTTTCGGGCACTTGCGCGGATCCAGTCCGAGATCACCCACTCCACGGCTGATGATAGGCCTGATATAAGCGTTGGTTAGTTTATTCTTACGAAGCACTTCGCAGATTACTTCGGTCAACTCCTCCTTGGAGAAAGGAGGTTGCAGGTCGATTGTTTTTGCTGAATCATATAACCGGTCAAGATGTTCTTTTAACCGGAAAATTTTACCATTGTAGGCACGAATGCCCTCAAACACACCGTCACCATAGAGAAAACCATGATCAAAAACCGAGATTTTTGCCTGGTCGTCCGGAAGGTACTTCCCATCAATGTAAATGATCATAGTGTTCGTGGGATGTACTGGGTTTTGTAGTTTTTTCTTTGAATCAGATATCGTCATCATAAATCCCGTCAAAAAAAAGTATTGATACCAGCCAGATTTCCGGTGATTTTTTAAAGGAAATTTTTTTAGAGAAAACGGCACAGGATAGTATCAGCGTTTTTTCCGGCACAGTCCAACATAATGCCGGAACATCCCAAGACTAGCCACCGGGTGCAGGTGGGTATAACTCCCCAGCGTATTGTTGGTCACCGCACCGTCAAGGTTTTCGTGAATACCAATACCACGGCTGAGCTGGTACGCATAGCGTGTTTTTTGAGATAGCAGCACATCAGAATAATGGAATTCATGACCCCGGAATGCTGCAGCACCCAGAGGAGACTCGCCTGAGCTCGTACCCTCGACATAACTGACTACCCTTTTTGCCGGCATCCGTGTCTCACCGGAAAAAACCCCGCACATTTCATAACTCGTTTCTTTTGGGGTATCCTGCCAGCCTTTTTTCAGGGTCATGCGATCAGTGAGATACATGAGCCCGCCGCACTCTGCATAGATGGGAGAACCGTTGCGGGAAATCTCGGAGATAGCTTCACGCATGGGATCGTTTGCTTCCAGTTCCTTAACAAAAAATTCCGGATAACCTCCTCCGATAATGTACCCGTCGGCATCCGGGAGCCGGTCATGCACAGGACTGAACGGAACATACTCTGCCCCGGCCGTATGAAGAACATCAAAAAGATCGGCATAATAAAAGTTGAAAGCCTCGTCGAGCGCTACGCCAATCCTGACGTCCCGGCCCACCGTGACATCAAAGAGTGTTTTCTGGCGTGGAGGCGGTACAATTTCGGTCATGAGATTCTGGAACTGCTCAAGGTCCACATACTGTTCAATCATTTTTGTGATAGTCGAGATACGTGCATCAAAGTCACCGCACCCGGATCCTTCGCGGTAGGGCACGAGCCCGAGATGCCGCATGGCAAGCTGCATCTCTTCCATGCGGGGGACAGCACCAATCACCGGAATATCACAATAGTGTTCAATTGCCGTCAGCGCCTTTTCCTTGTGCGAACCGCCTTTTACATTGTTCAGAATGACCCCGGCGATATTCACATCCTTATCGAATGCCTGGAACCCTTGTACAAGAGCCGCAGCACTCCGGGTGATACTTTGAGCGGATACAACAAGCACTACCGGAATATCGAGTATCTTTGCAACAGAAGCGGTGCTGCCGGTATCAGTAAGTGCCTCGGCACCCTCGTACAACCCGCGGACTCCCTCCACAAGCGCGATATCAGCGCCGCGACAGCCGTGCTGAAAAATTTCACGGATCTGATCACCGGAAAGCGTGTAACTGTCGAGGTTCCGGCACGGGCGTAAGGAGACTGCGGACAGGTAGGAGGGATCAATATAGTCCATCCCCACTTTAAACGTCTGCACCTGGTGATCTTTTGAAAGAAGTGCAGCAAGGGCAAGGGTGATGCTTGTCTTACCACTGCCGGAACGATCTCCGGTGATCATGATCTGTTTCATGCAAGACTCCTGATAACAGCCCCGAATTCACTCCCGACAATCTCCCGGACTCCCAGCGTCTTTGGGTGGAGGTCAATCTCGACGATAACGTGCTGGTGCCCGATAACCCGGAGCGGCTCTACCTGACGGGGACCGTTTGTCACCGAGAAACATTCGATCCCCTGCGTGTATTCCGGGGGTATTGCATGAGGGACACCAGCGATCAGGGCAAAATCAGGCCGAATTTTCTGTAACCTTCTGCCAAGCAGATCACCATTTGCCCCGTATTCGTCGAGCGCACCGATAATTTCAATCGTAACGCCACGGCTCTTCATCTCACCGTAAATCCGTGAGGCATCCAGCCGGGTCTTGGGCAGTCCGCGCTGATCGAGATTGGCAATATACGTGATATCTGCATCCGGGCACACATCATGAAGAGCGATAAGCTCGTCTGCGAACATATACGCAGTCTCCTTCTTCGCATTCAGAATTGCGACACCTTTTTTCCCACTCCGTGCGAGTTCCAGCAGGCGCTGCGCTGCAACATGTTTGAGGTCCCCCCGGGATGGTTCAATATAGGGCTGGCTCGCAGCACCTCTCACCCGTTCCACTTCATTTGCCTTCTCCATCAGGAACTGCTGGCGGGTGAATTCATCGTTTGTGATCCAGCCAGCTTCGCACGCTGCTGCCAGTGTTGCAAGAACTCCGGCAATGTTTTCCAGGTATCCTGCATGGATATCGACGGCGATTGTGGGGGTGGTTACCCCTGCACCATCAATCGCTGACCGGAGATCTTCGCCGATGATCATGGCAACACAGGTTCCGATTACCGCCATCCTTTTTGGAGAGAAATGGTCTTCGGCATACCGCAGGACATCTTCGAGCGGTTTCTGGCCACCGAAGATGAACTCGTTGTCCGCCAGTGAGGTGGTGAGTACCCGCATACCATCTTCTTCCAGCAGCCGGGCGTGTTTGAACGAACAGCCGGAAGGACCGTGGAGGATTGCAACATCAACTTTGAGATCACGTGCTGTGTAGAGCGCAGCAACAATCGAACTGGGGCGCGGGTGCATGTATTTCATCGTAAATCAGTTATCTCCAGGTTTTCACGGCAAGTACCATGGATCCGGTGCCGGTCATACGTAAAGCTGTATCATAGGCTTCTTTGAGTGTTGCAAAATACGCTGATATGAGCGGTTCAGGCATCGTGTGCTCCAAAGTTCCCGGTACCGGAATTGTTCCTACCCGGATAACATGCACAGGATGGATCTGGTCAATGGCTGCCCGGATCTGGTCGGGAGCAAACCCTTCGCAGACTGCTCCGTCACCTTCTTCCTGACCGATGACAAGGGTAATCTCTTCTTTTCCCGAAGTAACCCGTGCATACCGGGCCGCTTCAAGTGTTGTTTCAAGGTTGGTGCCACTGTTTGCATTGTCGACAATCAGCAGTCCCCTTTCATACGATAATGACATCCTGCCGGGTATTGCGCTGAAGGATGACAACGGGGAGGGGTCGATTCCCAGCATCATTGCTGCGACGGCGGCTAGCAAGAGCGATGTATGGTACCCGGGAAGCGCGAGGAGGGGATTTGAGAACCGGAATGTTTTTTTACCAAGGGTGAGGGTGCATTCTGTGCCCTTACAGCGTGCAACATCTTCAAGATGCACCACACGTCCGGCATGATCTGCGTGAATATTTTCTGCAAGGAGAAGGTATGCGCAGTCCTTTGCCGAGACAACCTTTGAAATAAGGGCTGACTTTTTGCCGGCAGCAAAAAAATAATCCCCATTGGAAGTAATAATCCCAAGAGTCCCAAGGCAGGTAATCCCGAGAGATTCTTCAACGATCAGCCAGCCCTGGATATCGCGGGCCATCCGTGCAGCAGCGAGTACTGATCCCGGCGTAATGCTGGACTGGTATAGCAATTTCTTTTCCGGGAACAGGTATGTCCCGGTTGATGTGTGAAGGACACCTTTTCTTCCCATCAGTGAGGCAAGAGCATGGGCTGTTGTTGTCTTACCCCTGGCCCCCGTGATCTCGATCATGGGTTCCGGTATATTCCCGGTGAGCAACTGGCGCACCGCTTCATGGTGGGAGATGACCGGGGTTTTTGAATCTTTCAGGAGAGGATGATCAGGATCGAGATGCACAGGGGCAACAACCAGATCATAGTTCCCTGCCAGGGCGGTCTTCACATCAGTACTGCTTTTTCCCCGGTAAACATCCACACAATCAACACGATCTCCCCGGGCTGCAAATGCTTCCCCGATTGCCTTTCCACCGTGGATAGTGTCCAGTACCAGGATGTGCATAAAAAGATTACAGAAGGGTGAGCGCTTTTGTCGCGTTCTTGACCATCAAATCGGCAAGCAGCGGGTCACTCCCGATGGGATCCGCATAAAGAAGAGGGATCGATTTGCCATTGTGAGCAAACACTCCCTTCTTGATGCCTTCGGCAAGCCCGATCTCTCCCGGGATATCTTTTTCTATGTGAACTCCCTTTGCAAGAAACAGGGGGACAACGACGAGCGCATCAATTGGCTCACGCCGGAATTCTTCGAGAGAATCCCTGATTGTTGGCGTATTCATATTCATAAACCCGCATTTTACGATAAAATCCGTGTTTTTTGCTTTAATGATAGAAGCTGTTTTCTCAACGAGCTCTTTGTT
>JAPKXT010000008.1 GCA_026394695.1 Methanoregula sp. | reverse complement strand
GTACAACAGGAGGAGAGCATTGTCAAGCGTGGTAAAAAATTCCGCGTCCTCGTCATGTGAGGGATCTGCAGGCTTTGCAAGCAGGGCAAAATCATGTTCAGGAAATGTCAGGAACGCCAGGGGACGGGGCAGGGACTTGTTAAGCAGGTTTGAATGTTCCCGGATGATACTGAAAGCACGCATAAGGGGAGTCACCGGATCAGGAGTCTCCCCGTCGCACAGTGCAGTTCCTGAACTCTCTGCAGCATCCCCATAATTTCCTTCGGCGAACCGCACAAATACCACGGCTGCACTGTGGGCTGCTTCAGGGCTGGTACCACTAAATGCATCACGGGTCTGTTCGATATAGGTTTTTAAAGACCCGCCCAGTTCTTTCCCGAACGATACTGCCGTATCGGGTTTGCCGAAGCGGTACTTCAGCCGTACCAGCAGAATAGTAAGGCTCGCTGCATATAACAACTGAAGCAGTATCTCGGACGAGTAATCGGTCGGGACGACAAAGAAGATAAAGGAGTAAATCGGGGTTGTGAGGGCAACAATATCTTTTTTCGGTCGTATCCAGGCAAGATAGGCAAGGAAACATGAAGCAAGGACGCAGCCTATTGCGGGATAATGGAAATCCAGGGAAAGGCCCAGCATCTGGAAAAGGATTGCAATGAACGCACCCCCGAACGAGAAAAGAGGGACGGCAAGCTCCAGTAACCTGTATGAATTACCCCTGGGTTGATCTGAATTTTCCCTAGTCACCAGTCCACCTTTATTATTTTTTACTGAAGGCAGGAGATTTTTCAAAGAAGCAGTGATGCTCTTTACCTGAAATCCTGAAAATTTTTTATTTCACGGGGGTTTTATGATTTTTTTATTTTTCTGATGGAAACGCAGTTGATGACCGGATCCCCGGTGACGATATACCGGTGGATCACCTGCCCGAGCACTTCGACAACATCGTTCACCTTCACGTTCTCTTCGGGACTGGTGAACATCTTGACTGATATTGCTCCTGACCTGTCTGCGACAAGATACTGGGGACGGTTCAGGAACTGGAAATATACCCTTTCAACAACCCCTTCAACCCGTACCGGTTTCCCGACCATGCTCTCGTTAATCAGCTTGATCCGCACCGTCTTGGCCTCTACCTCATAATGGGGCAGGAGATCTGCATACTGGCTGCGGCTCATGTAATTAAGGGCCATAGGGATTACAAGAAGCAGGAACAAACCAGGGATAAGCCAGATAAGCTGAGATCGTACATCAGGGCTGGACAGCGATGCTAAAAGCAAAAAAATGGTAAAGATCACAAACACCGCAATCGCGACGATTGAAACCTTCACGTCAATATTTCCAATTTTCATTAAAAATAGTATGTGTGGTTAATCTACTTCAGTGCTGCGATCTCTTTACGGAACGCAACCCAGTAGACGACACCAACGAAGAACATACCACCGACAATGTTACCGAGTGTAACCGGGATGAGATTTGATGTCCACATGTTGACCCAGTTTACCGTAGTTGCGGTGTTAGTTACGCCCGCAGTCAAGATACCCGCAGGGATGAAATACATGTTCGCAATCGAGTGTTCGAGTCCCATGGAAACGAATGCCATGATCGGGAACCAGATCCCGAAGAACTTACCCGCTGCGTCATCCGCACAGATACCGAGCAGGATGGCAAGGTTAACGAGCCAGTTGCAGCCGATTCCCTTGAGGAACGCGGACCACATGCCCATCATTCCCACATAACTCACTTTTGCTGTGGCAATAGCTATCGCCCTGGAACCGAACGCGGTAATCGTTGCGGTAGTCATCCCGGTTGTAGCATCCACACCAAACGTAGTGAAAGGACCGTTTGCCATAATGTAAGCCCATGTAACAGAGCCAATCAGGTTACCAATATAAACAAAGACCCACAGGGTCAAGACCTGGGCCCAGGTGATCTTGTGGATGAACGCGGCCATCGGGGCAAGCATTGCATCACCAGTAAAGAGCTCAGCACCCGTAAGCACGGTGATGATAAGCCCAACCGGGAAAACAGCTCCCAGGACCAACTGTGTCATACCAGCTGATGCGAAGCCTCCTGCTATAGGAGCGACAACACCCGCTGTAACTTGTGCTGGCGTCAATGCTGCATAAGCAATACCTGTACTGCACACTGTCGCAAGAGCACCACCCATAGCGATGTATGCGCCGGACATCAACCCACGAAGGACCATGTTCCATGCGGGCAAGCCAACTTTGAACTTACCTGCATCTCCTGCCTTTGCGGTAATTGCTACCGGAGGATGAAAAACCATTCTCTAATACACCTCTGAAACGTTTCAACCTATACCAGCAACGTATTAAATTACTTGTCGTATAGGTCAGTTTACACTCTTTTTTG
>JAPKXT010000191.1 GCA_026394695.1 Methanoregula sp. | reverse complement strand
GGCCTGGAATGTTGGGACCATGCCCCGTAGCGTGCGCCCCGATATTGAGGTGACGCGACGGCAGAAGATACGGCCACGGCATCGGGAACCCTAAAAACTCGCTGTAGAGCACCCCAAAAAAGATGCTTGAGATGCTCGCATTCCTGAGCACTGCAATCAGCTGCTGACCTTCTTCTCCTTTTATGAATTTCCGCAGACCAAGGCACATGACCAGTAACAGGATACCATACCCCACATCTCCCAGAATAAGACCAAAGAAGATGGGAAATACAATTGAGACCATGATTGTCGGATCAAGTTCGTTGTACTTTGGTCGCGAGTACGTGTCCATGAGCAGCTGCGACGGACGTGCAAACGAGGGGTTGTCATACTCTACCGGGACAGGATCATGCTCGCCAACTGTCAGCTCGGTTACAAATATCTTGCCACCTGTTGCACCGTTGAGCGCATCCTTCAAGGATGCAGCCCTATTCTTCGGTACCCACCCCTCAGCAACGAACGTCTGCCCGATTGTTGCGAACCGCAGGGGGGCTTCCGCCCGTTCTATGTCCGCTTTCAGTATCTCCTCGCATGCGACCAGAAATTCCCTGTGCCTGTCCCTGATCTCATCGAGTCTCCGGTTAATTTGATCGATCTCCGCTTTCGCCTGTGCAACCTGCTCGTTGCAAGCGTCGATCCGTACCCGGGGCATCCCCGTTTCCACAGGAATAGTAACTGCCTGGAAATTCGCCTCAAGCAGCACCCGATCCACGTCACTGCGGCGGTCATTTTTAAAGACGGCAATGATAAACCGCCGTGCCTTCCCTGACGAGATATACACCTCGGCGGGCTCCGGAATGTTTACCTCTTTTGAAACATACCCGGCAAGAACAGTGAGCCCTGCATACCCGCGGTACATCTCCATATCCATCGGGATCTCGGTAAACGGCAGGATTTCGGTAATTTTCTGCTCGTATTCCTTGAGTGTCACCTCAAGCCGGGATCGTCTGCCAGTGAGCTCCCCGAGCTCACGTTCGATTATGGGCAGTTCCTGTTCGATCTTCGATCTCAGCTCGGCATTGCGGTGCTTTCCCGTCGGTTCGATCTCCGATGGCCTGATGAGAAACGCATTCTCGATGGCACGCACCTTTATAAGATCCGTGGAAACTTCGCTTGCATCGGGGAGCGGTTTACCGATGGAAAAACCATCATATCCTTCCCGGCCGTCAACAATGAAATCCTCGATATGGAACAGGTGGGACCGGTAGAGTTCCCTGATAACAGGGTCAAGCTGATCCCTGGACGCCACGATAAGCAACCGGCTCATCTGCCTAGGCGTTAACATGCAGCTGCTCCTTAAACCTCGCTACCAGCAGCTGCACTGCTTTTGAAAGGTGCGGTGCTCCTTTTGCCATGATTGCCGCTGCACGCTGATTACCACTTTTTATGATTTCTGCGTGCTTAAGTGCCGCCTGATGCCGTGCTTCTTCCAGTTTCAGCTTTTTATATTGTTCAGCATTACTCTGCGCTTTTGCAATCAGATTATCAGATTCCAGCTCAGCCTGAGAATGCCTGTGCTTCTTCTCTTCCTGGGCCGCACTGATTGTTTTTTGGTACTCCTCTTCAGTTTTTTTAATGTCTCGTAGGACCTCAGTCTTCATCCAACCCTCCTCTCACGGTAGTACAATAATTGGTGAAAAAAACAATATATGTATTGTTATTTACGTTCAAAAAAATGGTACACACAGATGAATTTCTTAAAAAATGGACAATTCAGGATAAATCGGTTTTTATTTCGTATTTTATATTCCGGGGAATTATACTCCCGGGGAGAGGGAATACATCGACCCCTTGCTCACTTCTCTTCAGTGTGATACCGGCCAGCTCATCACTCGAACAAATCAAATGCTGATCCGGATGAGTCCCCCTCCGGATCGAGCAACTGGTAAAAATTTCAGGTCCGACTGATACTACATAAGCGATCCGTTTTGACCCGGGATGGTCTTTTGGTAATACTAACAACGGCACATGGAAGGTCCGCACAAGATCGATAAGCATCAGGGCGGGCTCAATGACCCCATCTTCCGGAGCGGAGACAATGACAAGGTCACCAGCATCGACCCCCTGGACATATTCATCATGGGTGGTTTCGATGCAAAGTCCAAACCGGTTCTTCACTTTTGCAACGAGTAAAAAAGATTGTTTTCCCTTGATGAGCAATAACTCATCATCGAGGGCGTAGTTCATGCCAGAGCCACATCATCTGACTGGCAGCTTGGACAGATGGGTTTTTTACCAATACCTTTGAACCGCTCACCGCATTCTTTGCAGCGGTAATCCTTTCCCTGTACCCGTTCCGGGGGAAGGTCGATGTCAACGGGTCCACCAACAGTACACATATTCAGGTCACCTCACTACGAAATCTGTGCGACATTATTTAATTCTATCTCATATACGATTTACCATTCTCGTATTTCCTCAAACAAGGATGAAATTAAATGCAACAAGGGATATTATGAGTAAAATACACGCATGTTTTATACCGGCTGCAACTGATGACTCGCCCATCTGGCCGGCGATAAGGCCTGAAAAAAGTGCCTGGATAAGGCACGCGTGGTAAAGGAGTCTTCCGAAGGTCGCAACGGGGATCGATCCAATCCCTGAAAGTGCTCCGGTGGCAGGAAGTCCCTGTGTGGAGATATTGGCCAAGACGGGGAGGAACTGGGTTGTCAGGACTCCCACAACAAAGAGGAATACGAAAAATGAGAGATACACAATTGCCGTGTAAATAAACATCTCCGCAAGGCGCTCTTTTTTTAATATTTCCGTCATTTTTGCATCACTGGAAGCAATCGAGAGAACTTCACCGATCTGCCCGCTCATCTCGCTTGCCTTGGTTATCAGGGTAACGGTCCGTGCGATCGAAGGTGTACTGATACGCTCTTCAAACTTCACAAGGGCTTCGGTAAAATTCGCCCCCCAGTCCATATCCCTTTTAATCCTCCTGATTTCATAGCTGATCATCCCAAGATTGGTATTAACCATAATAGAAATTGCCTGGGCAATAGTGAGTCCAACCTGGTTGATACCTGCCATCCGTTCAAGAAAATCCGGAATAAGTTCCTGAATTCCGAGTACTCTTTTTGCCCAGATTTCATAGAAAATTGAATAGGGTATGAGTACGATGAGCAGAGCGATGACAATATGATCATCGACTACATCGATGTATGTCTCAATATTTGTGTATTGAGGAACACGCATAAGGACAAGCCCCACATAAAGTAATGCAAGGGGAACAGTAACATACAGGGTCTGATTGACGTTATTAATAAAACTCTCAAGCGGATGCCGGATAAAATAAATAAAATCTTTGAACCGGTCGAACTTTTTCATTTGCTCAAACAGGGATTCTTCATTGATTTTCTTGTAAATTACGATGTTAGAATAGGTATGAAGCAATTTTGTCCTCACATACCGTTCAGTCTTTTCAGATTTTACCGAGATGAAATCAATCAGAAGGATAAAAATAATCGATCCAACGGGCATGATTGCATATGTCACAAGGGTCAGCTGGAGCACAGCCGATCCTCCCATCATACCCATCACAACCATGATAATAATTAAAAAAAGCGGTCCTGCAACAAAGAGGGTGACATAGGATTCAGCGACAAGAGACAGAATGTTGAGGAATTGCTTCTGTTCAAAGCGTGCTTCTTCCTGGTATAACTTGACCCGCGATGAGAGAAACTCTGACATGTTCCCTCCACTCTGGATCACGGAAAGAAGATCTTCCAGGAAATTTTTGAGCTTCTCTGAGGGAGTGGTTTCAGACAGATGGTGGATGGCAGATACAACATCATAACCAAAAAAGTCCGCATCTCTCACAATCTGGCGAAGTTCAAGGGCAATTTCTCCATATATATCCGCACGATCGGAAAGTGATCGGAAGATCACCATCAGCTGGGCTCCCCCTTTTCGCATTGCGTACATATACGCAACCGCATTGTGCATGGTTAAGTTGATTTTAGTTGCCCTTTTTCCTTTTTCGATACCAGGGTACCTTAGTAGGAGGGTGTATCCGAGATAGGATCCAATGATGAAAGCGATAATTACTGAAAAAATCTGGAGAGAGAGTATACCGGGGGTGGTGCCGATAACTGATGGTAGCGGGATATTGAATATATTGTAAATGCCGACTTTTCCGGTCTGGACCTGCAGGGTCAGGGAAGTACTGATAAAATATCCGAGAAGGGCAAAAAAAATGCCCGTCAGAAATGAGATCTGAACCGTTCGCCAGATAAACTGTTCGAGGGTCAGCCCCATCCTGGCTGATATCATATCTGTGTGGAGGCTGGAATACCGCAGAGGGTCGCGTTGTATCCATTTCCTTATGTAGTGTTGTCCATTCATTGGAAAACCTTGCGGAGGTCAGCGATATTTGCAAGAACATTCCGGGCATCAATATTATAGGCATGGAAGAGGGAGGATACCGAAATATAATCCTTGATATCCTGTTTTTGCATCGCCTCAAGGATCTTCTTTCGTGTGCTGACCTCAGATTCAAATTGATCCCGGGTCCATCCCCGTTTCTCAGCGATATCAGCATATATCTGGGATCTGCCGGTAAAATTTAATACATCGCGGACTGGATCATAAACAAAGACGTTATTGACACGGAGGTTTCCCGTAGAAGGATCGATTCCGGCAATTTCAACAATTTCCTGAACACGGCGAACCCGTTCTGTCCCGCGATAGATCAGTCCCTGAACACTGATGATATTTAATGCCTGAATCATGTTTCTTGGGACATTCAATGGTTCGCTTTCGAGACGATGAATGGCCGCATCTACGCTTCCTGCGTGCATAGTTGAGAAGGTGGTATGCCCGGTATTCATTGCCTGAAAGAGCGTCTGCGCCTCAGGACCTCTCACTTCACCAACAAGGATGAACTCAGGACGTTGTCTCATGGCAGCTTTTAGCAGATCAAACATTGTTATGGCATTTCCACCATCAGCAAGGGCTTCGCGGGTCACACTTGCAATCCAGTTATCATGATAGAGGGTGATCTCACGCGTGTCTTCAATACTCACGACTTTTGCAACCGGGGGGATGAAAAGGGAGACCGCATTTAAAGAGCTTGTCTTTCCGGAGGCTGTTCCACCGATGAAAAGAAGGCTCTTGTTGTTTTCAATGGCAAGCCAAAAATACGCGAGTGCCTCTGAATTGAAAGTGCCATTCTCCATGAGCTCAATCGGAGAGAAGGGTTCCTCCCGGAATTTCCTGATCGTAAAGGAAGTCCCACGGGTTGTCACCTCAGTTCCAAGCGTGAGCTGTAGTCTTGACCCCTCGGGAAGGGTAGCGTCGATAATAGGCGACCCGGTCGAGATGTGTTTTCCTGAACGCTGGGCGAGAGAGATCGCGAGTGAATCGAGGACATCGGATTCAAAAGCAATATTTGTTTTGATATTGCGGTATATGCGGTGATAGAGAAACAGGGGAATGTTGTTACCGTCACAGGAAATATCCTCGAGCTGAGTATCTTTCATCAGGGCATCAATACGAGACCAACCAATAAAATTCCTGATTAAATAATAATGGAGCTTGAAAAGGGAGAGAGAATCAAGAGTTGGACCATAATCATCAATAAGACCAGTTATCTTATCGAGAAGAATGCGTCTGGGGTCCTTTTTGATCTCATCAGATGAGAGGATCAGGACATCCCGCAGGTCCTCGTGAAGACGTTCGAGAAGTTCATATTCAAATTGAGAAAGCGCTGGTTCAAACAGAAGATACTCTTTCTGGTTGGACTTCTTATTCAGAGCTATTACAACCAGTGAACGACCTTTTTCAACCCAATAGCGATCAATTTGTTCGTATTCTTCCGGGATCTGTGCGTCGACAAGAGTTCCATGCCGTTCAAAATCATATTCTTCAACAGGTGTTTTTGCTTTTCGCTTCAGCAGATTAAAAAAATGACCACGGGTATCAGCGGGAGTTTTTGCCTGCCCCGTATGCTCCAATGATGGAACTGCTTCTTTTCCAACGTCGGGTTCAGTCATGGATAATTCAACCGGTTCCTGTACCGTCTCCTATCTGTTGTGAGTTTTTGTATGGATTTGAAGAAGTCTATAATCTGCATAGTTAATCACTCCCCGCTTTTAAGTCCTGATTCATTAATTCTCAAGAATATTAATTCGGAAGATCATTCTATATAATTATGTGTAATTATGGGGATTTTATCAGGTTTTGGGGTTAATTTGGTTTCCTTCATTTAGCATTTTAAAAAAAGAGAGATATCTTTATCATAAATACTCACGAGAGGTTCTTTTAAGAAGTTCATTACTATTATCAGGAGGATATCATATGCAGGAATTGAAAAGTCAAAAGATGCCAACCGGCATCGAATCCCTCGATCCAATCCTTGATGGTGGAGTCCCTCTGGGATCAGTCATTCTTCTTCTCGGGGAGCTTGGAGCAGGAAATTATGAATTCGTTTACAGTTCCCTGGTAAATATTTTAAACGTCAGGAAAGGAGGTGCAATTGAGGGTGCAATTGTTCCAAAAGAAGTCCGATACATCACGTTTACACGGGTCAAAGAGGATATAAAGCAGGAAATATTCAATTCTTTTTTTATCGAGGGCGTAGATCAGCTCCTTAATAGTATCCAGTTTGATGATCTTTCTGAGCAATATTTTGATAGCAGCATGGTTCCTGACGATTGGTACAGTTCGGGTGATATCATTACGCGGATGCAAAAGCGGTCGGGTAATAAGAATATTTTTTTACAGATTTCGCAGGTAATAAATTCCGCACAACCTGACAGCATGATTGTTGTGGATTCTGTTACTGAAATTGCAGCACAATGCAATACTCCTGCTCTCTGGGTCAACCTTACCGGGTTCCTGCGGGGGTTACAGCGAGTGGCAAAACAGAAAAATATTACCCTTTATCTGCTGCTCAGCCGGGGGATTATCGATTCTTCCAAAGAAAGGGAGCTTGCAGATATTGCTGATGCGGTGCTGCTCTTCAAATGGGAGGAGAACTCTGGTGCCCGAAGACAGCGGGTGATGTTTATCGAAAAGTTCCGGGGAGTGATGCCCCATCTCGAAGAGCGCGATCTGGTGAAGTTTGCGGTCAGGATATCCACTACCAGTGGTTTTGAAGTGAGTAATATACGGGTGGTCATATGAGTGCCGAAAGAGTAAATATCGGGATTGCCGGATTAAACGAAATGCTTGGCGGCGGGCTTATCCCAAACAGCATCTGCGTAATTATCGGTACATACGGTACGGGAAAAACTACTTTTGCACTCAACTTTGTCTGGGAAGGACTAAAAAGCGGGGAAACCGTCATATACATCAGTCTTGAAGAAAGTAAAGACCGAATTCAGGCCTATATGGCACAGAAAGGGTGGAATATACAGGATTACATTGACAAGTCTCTCCACATATTCAAGATTGATCCAACTGATTTTAACCTCGCTAATAACCGGATAAAAAATGAACTTCCAAGACTTATCGAAGAATTAAAGGCAACACGGGTGGTGATTGATCCAATTTCGCTTTTTGAAGATCTATTCACAACTGATGCAGAGCAACGGCAGGAAATGTACCGTTTTGCCGAAGGACTTCGCAACACCCGATGCACTTTTCTGATGACATCAGAAACGCACCGGGATAATGTGTATTCAAGCCGTCATGGGCTCATAGAATACCTTGCCGATACGGTGATCCTGCTACGTTATGTCAGGCCAAGCGAACTGAAAAATGTTCACCTCGCTCTCGAAGTAGTCAAGATGAGAATGTCTCGACACTCCCGGGAGATCAAACCCTACGAGATATTAGAGGAGAAGGTGGATGTTTATTCTGAGGCAAACGTCTTTTAAAAAAAAAGAAACGGTTCAACATACTCAGTGAAGTGCTGATGGCATAAAAAAAGGAGATGAAAAACAGGTAAGTTCATCGCGATGGACCTGTTAATTTCACCTTGTTATGCAGAACCTTTTTTCATTCATTTCTCAGTGCATCAATCGGGTCCATATTTGATGCCCGCCATGCAGGATACAGTCCCGACAGAACACAGACAACCACACCGATAATCATTCCGTAGGGGACGTACATGATGCTTTCCGGAAGGAAGAAATAGGCAGTATTACCAATCATGGCACTTACCACAGAATAGCCAATAACGAGACTGCAGATCCCTCCCATACCTGCCCCGATAATACCAAGGATGAACGCATTAAAAATGCTCACTGCAGCAACAACAAGGGATATACTGCCGATTGCAAGGATGAATGTGGTGATTGTGCCAAGGGTTGAAGAGATGCTGGAAAGTCGTGAGCTGGCATCACTAATACGAACTACATTTGTTTTCCGGTTGACCTTGTCATCAATTGCAGCTTCTGTCTGGTTTATCGTGTCAATATTCTGCAGGATCACATTGACCTGATCGTAGAGATCTTTACCACCGTAATGGTCGGTATACCAGGTATCAGGTACGATAATTGCGTTATCTGTATTAACACCGTCAGAAGCAAATCCTCTTGTAGCAAGAATTCCGGCAACCCGGACTGTAGGTCGGGTTATTGAGACATTGTTTTGCCCGATCTTGATCCTGCTCCCGATATTCATGTTAAAATTATTGGCGATATTCGGACCGACAAGCGCGTCACTCCCCCCCTTGATGTTTTCTCCCTGAGCAATGGTAAGGAACTTTGTGATATCGTTCGGATCCAGTCCGTAAATCGAACCTCTCCCGTCCGTGGATCCGATCGTAAACTGGGTGCGTGTATTATGTATCGGAATGACATCGTTTTGTCCTGCAGCATTTGTGATATCGTTGAGTGTACTCTTGTCTATCCCTTCGGCAGTTTGAGGAGTTCCGGCGGTTGAGCTGGTCCTCACCACATCGGAAGAGATCATAATGGTATTGACATCCGACGAGAGTTGTTGTTTTACCGAGAGCTGCATATTGGCACCGAGCATTCCCATGGAGGAAATGGCAACAACCCCGATTACGATCCCGATGGATGCCAGCAATGACCGCAGGAAATTGAGCCTCACGCTGCGCACCGAGAGATCTAAGAATATATCTTTCATGATTCCACGACCCTCCCGTCCTCAAGCACTATAGTACGGTGTGCATACTCAGCGATTTTTGGATCGTGAGTCACAAGAATAACTGTTTTTCCCTCTTTGTGAAGACCGACAAGAATATCCATGATCTGGAAACCTGTTTTCCGATCAAGGTTGCCGGTCGGTTCATCGCAGAGGAGGATCTTCGGGTCATTAACCAGTGCCCTAGCAATTGCTACCCGCTGCTGCTGCCCACCGGAAAGCTGGTTTGGGCGATGGGAACTCATCTGCTCGTCAAACCCAACGGATTTGAGTACTGCTGCTGCTTTGCCGGTGTTGTCTCGTTTTTTATATTTCAGGATTAAGGGGTATTCCACATTTTCGTACGCTGAAAGAAGTGGAATTAAGTAAAATTTCTGGAAAATATACCCAATGACATCGCGGCGCATGTGCGTGCGTTCAAGCGGTGTCATTTTGGCCACATTCCTGCCATCAATGAACAGTGTTCCTGATGTCGGAACATCAAGAATGCCAAGCTGGTTCATCATAGTCGATTTTCCTGAACCGGATGGTCCCATGATGGCGACGAATTCGTTTTCTGCAATATCGAGCGTGACATGATCGAGCGCCGTGAAGTTGCCACTCTCCAGGTGATAGACTTTCGTGACATCCGCAAGCCGGATGAGTGGGCTTTCGTTCATATCTGCTCCTCTCATCGTTTTTTCAGCTTCGCAGCAATCCATTTCCGCTTCATCCACAGTACGATACCAACAATAACAAAAATACCGCCGGCTATAATGGGATAGAACGAACTGAGGCCTCCGCCCCTGCTGCTGCCACCAAACCCGAAGATGCCCCCACCTCCCGGAGCACTGCCTCCGGTCCGGGCTGCAGAACTTCCTGTTGTTGTGCCAGTAGTACCTGAACTTCCTGAGGTACCCGTACTCGTGCCTGAAGTGCCCGAAGAAGTGAGAGACCTAAGATCGAGGTTCTGTGTGGTGCTGAACGAAGTGCCATAAGTATCCTTCCATCGAACAACAAGAGGTACAGATGAGAGATCGTTGCTCGTAAAGGTGAGCTCAAAACTCGAAAAATCATCGGAGGCAAGTGAACCGATTGAATATTCCGCGTACGGCTCAACAGCTTTTGCAGGAGCTCCTACGGTGAGGACCATGGCCTTTGCATCAGTGATCCCTGCGTTGTTAACATCACCGGTGAGCTTGTAGGAGGAGCCCTGAGAAGCGATCGCAACGTTATTCACTACTGGTATTGCCGCCGTTTTATCATCTCCTATATCCAGGGGAAGCCCAGCTTCCTGAGTATGTTTATTATCGCCGTTGTTGTAGGTAACATGGAAGGTGAGGTTCGGCTGTTGCTGGTTGGGGGTGACCTGGAACGGTACCTGAACTGAACTCCGGGCGCTCAATGTGCCAACCCATACCTCTGAGGGTGTGACATCAACACCGGTTCCGTCGGCAACAACCAGAACATTGGTTATCTCTCCGCCCCGGGGATTGTTGATGCTGACATTGACTGTATCTTTTCTAGAGATGGCGAAATTATCCGGTTGTGTTGAGATGCTTGCCCGGACATCTGTGGAATCCACCTGAATTTTTATCTGGGCATGAATCGAAGACCCTCCTGTACTCGGAGAAACGGTGAATAACGGGAAGTACGTTCCATCCGGGGGCTCTACTGTCACTACAAACGGATAGTCAACCGTAGCTCCCGGACCGACCGTGGTCGCAGTGCTGAAGGCACCATAGTTTAATATATCAACGTTTGAACCGATGAGATCCGGCTGAGAGAGACTTACGGATGCATTGGAGGGATTAGTCACGTGAATGGTAACTGTTCCGGTTTCATACGGGAAAAACACCGGGGGATTAAGATCATATGACGAGATGTACACGGACGCTGCAGCGTCCTGAGCATTGGTTACAGTTGTGGTACTAGCGGCACTTGCTGTTGCAGCAAGCAGTAACAGTAAAATGATACTGAATAAACCTGATATTTTCTTCATAATTTCTCCTATTGGTTAACATCCTACACTATGAAATAACTCCGGGACTCAAAAAGGTTGTATAAGTTACTATTCCCTGTAGTTTTTCACAATGACTGCGAATTTTCTGTGAGTGTCTGAACATAAAAATAAAAATTATTGAAGGGTTGAAACGTTCAGAGATTCGATCAGGTTACTGGTTATTCTGTGCCCTCCTCTGCCATCCTATGTGACCGCTGCAGGTTCCTTGAGCGTGTGCGGGAAATGCATCCGGGTGTGCAGTCCTGAATTCCTGCAACAGTGTTGAAGCGTTCCGGTAATCCCCGCTCGTCACTGCTGCACTGATAGCCGATACATCATATCCCTGTGCTGTCAGGTTGGCGAGCATCTTTCCAATCCCGAACTGTCCGGCCTTATCCTTAAGATTATTACCGGTCCCTTGCTGCGTCATAGCTGCGGCACCGGCTGTACCAATAACCAGCACAGCTATACAGAAGACGGCAACGGCTCCGTAATAGATTCTTGGTGTTTTCATAGTGGTTTGTACTCCTGGTTCTTTTGACCGGTGTTGGTGTAGTGTTCAACACACATCATGCAACTTATATACGATATTTTGACATTTAAAAGTTTCTAAATATCTGGCATAAGTAACAATTAAATGAAGAAAAGAACATATATGGTAACAGATGTCAAAAAGTCAATATTATATCAATTTAGTGATACCGTAGAGAATTCACAACAGGTTCAATCTTCTATCAAAACGATGATATTCTCATGACAGAGTGAAAGTATGAAAAAAAATACCTTTTATCTCATATTCGGGTGTATTGCCATTGCCCTGCTTGCCATTTTCTGGTATTCCGTAGAACTCCACACACCTCTCTTCATTGAAATTGCTTTCATTGTTGGAATCGTGTTGGTGTACCTGGCCAAGAGAAATGTTACGGATATTCTTCATGATGAGAGGGATATGAAGATCACCGAACAGGCAACTATGCGGACGATGCAGATCTTCTGGGTCGTATTCTGTGCATTTTCGATTTTAACCGTTATGGAAATACTTCGTGTTCCGACATTTTCCCGATCGACGTTAACATTCCGCTCTCAAGACATCCTGCCGCCACGGATGATAGGGTATATCCAGCTTGGTCTCTTGTGCCTTATGATCTTCCTGTATGTCGGATTCAGGATCTATTATGCGAAAAAATATGGAGACTTTGAGACCGATGAAGAATAAGATCAAAATATTCCGGGCTATGCATGATCTGACCCAAGAACACCTTGCCCAGGCCATCGGTGTCAACCGGCAGACCATCCTTGCCATTGAAAAAGAAAAATATATCCCTTCCCTGAATCTCGCTTTTAAGATTTCACGTTATTTTGAGGTAAATATCGAGGAAGTTTTTATTTTCGATGAAAAAACTCCGACAATCACGCAAACATAAGATATCATCATCTACATCTCTTGTATCCACTATAACAGCGCACGGTGGTATCTGCCCGGACACCTCTCTTTATCTTACATTATTATCCTACTCATGAATAATCACGGGATTTTCAGAGTTCCGGGATGCCTGACGAATGTTGGATATATGACCCTGAACAATGAATCAGATTCAATGCAAAATGCAGGAATAAAAAATTCTTAGAAAAATTTACTTTTTATATCGTTATTCCCAGGATATTGAGTAAAACAAGGATACAGACCCCGGGAAGCCCGCCCACTGCGCAGATAATTAGTGTTGCAATGCTATATCCGAGATCCGGTTTATCCATCCATGTCATGACATGGAAAAAATTTAAGAGGAACAATACAATTATTCCCAAAATGGCGTTTATGAGAAGAACCGAGAATTTTTTAACAAGATAATAGACAACTGCGATAATTGCTACAACAATAAGAATTGCAACCAGTGCATCACTCATAACTTTTACCTTTTTTCCTATTTACCAATGATACGCTGCTTATTTATTTTTATCGAAGGTAAAATCATTGATCCGATTGACCGGGATTCTTTACTCAATCCGGAGATATTCTTATGCATATCAAACACATTTCCGGAAAGCATTGCACTCCGGATGGGTACATCGTACTCTCCTCCCTCCATCCAGAATGCATTAGAAAGTTCAACGGAAAATTCACCGCTCATCGGATTTGCCGTATGGGCTCCGACTACATTGTGAATATAGACAACACGTTCATCAGCAACCTCGTTTCGTTTCCCGTCAACAACGAAGTTATGATGTCCGATTGACGGTAACCCACCAAACCCACCTCTTATTGCACTTGCGGTACTTGTTTT
>JAPKXT010000165.1 GCA_026394695.1 Methanoregula sp. | reverse complement strand
ATGCAGGGTGTTCCTGCGAGGACTGATAATAGGAGTAAAAAACCATTACGCAAGTAACCGGTCGCAGGCAATAACCAAAAAAACGGTTCTTTGTCATCTCCTCCAGATCGAATAAGATATCTAATTTTGTTTTTGATGTCTTCCCCCCCTGATGGGGTCGCTCGGCCGCCTCGGTTTGGGCCTCACTGGGCAAGGAGGTTTTTTAAAAATCACGTTTGTTAAAACTGCATTTGAACCGCCGCGGGGGCGTCCCTTCGGGGGCGGCGGCGTTCATCGTATCCGGAGTTATAAGGGCATCAGCCCCTGTCTTGGTAATCCTCCCAACACATACATTACACACAAAAAACAGCGAGAAGTGTTAGAAATCACAATAGAGACAAGATAAAAAAATTATAAACCAGGGAAATTTATTCTGCTTTCTTTTCCGGTCGCTTGAAAGTTTCAACCAGTATAATTTCAGAGATACCCTCGATCGACTCAAACCCCTCGTGGATGATCCTGCTTCGCCAGAGAAGCCACCGCCGGTCATAATTGACACCCGGGGGGAGCGTGACGGTTGCCTTGCCATCGTCCATCGCGATCTCCATCTCCCTGCCGGCATACAGGCGTACCAGACCTTTCAGCTGCTCGAGCGGGTCGGTGACCTCCTCTTCAATCGTATAGTGGTAGGTCAGGGTCTGTCCAGCAAGCGGTGCGTTGAAATCCACGATAACTTTGGAACCAATCACATCAACGACCGTTCCTTCACCCATCTCGTCCATCTTCACCGGCATGCCGCGTACCGGCTTTTCCTTGAACTGGTTCTTCGGGAACGACTGGATACGTTTGGGATCGCGATCGCCAAATGCCTTGTCCGGCCCGACAACAACATCCCCTGAGAAGCCAATATCCTTACCGACAAGGTCCTCGTCCAGGCCAAGGATTACATGTTTCTGCCCGACACAGATCGTGACCGGCCCATAAATGGCGTTCGGGCTGTGGATACCTGCAGATTTTGCTTCTTCGGCATCAGTAGTATCAAAAATATTTTCGTTAACTCTGCCCGTATAGCTCAGTTTAATAAAATCTCCATCTTTTATTGCCATGGTTCACCTGACTATATTAAATTGCAACGAAAACAGATAAACGTGTGGCAGGAATCATGCTGGAAATTGAATTGAAAGTCAGGATTTCGTCGCTCGATCCCGTCCGCCAGCAGTTGCACAGGCTCAATGCACGATTCTGCGGCAGGATACATGAACACGACGTGTATTACAATGCTCCCCATCGTGATTTTGGCAAAACTGATGAAGCAATACGCATCAGGTACACAAACGATCGCGCAGTTCTCACCTACAAGGGAGCTAAAATAAAAACGTCTGGCCTCAAGGCACGGGAAGAACTCAATACAGCAGTTGAATCCGGCGAGATTTTTGAACAGGTACTGGACCGGCTGGGTTTTAAAAAAACAGCCGAAGTAAACAAATGGCGCGAGAACTATAAACTCGGCAACATGGCGATCTCGCTGGACAATGTCGATGAACTTGGCACGTTTGCAGAGATCGAGATCTTGGCAGAGAACAATGATACCGACGTCACTATTCAGATAGAAAAGATTTCAAAAGAGATGGGTATACAGGGAGAACCGATCCTCGACTCGTACCTGGAACTGCTGCTGTCTAAACGGTCAGCAGTTCAATTTTGATATCCCGTGCATCTGTCCCGAAGTGGAGCATTGCACAATAGCCGTCCATCGCGGCACCGGGATTGACAATTTTTACACCGTCAACATCCATGACACCCCGCTGTTCGTGGATATGAGCGCAGCAGACAAGGTCAAAGGACCCCATATGCCGCCGGATACTCCTGCTTCCAACGTGTTCGCCGTTAATTTTATCAAGCGTCTCAAAGGGTGGTGCATGGGTAAGAAGAACGTTGTGGACGGTTTTTTCCATCTTTTTCATTGCACGGAGTAATACATCATCGATCTGCTTGTCGGTCATCTCAAACGGTGTACCGAACGGGGTAGGGTTTGATCCTCCGAGACCGACAATGGTTATCCTGCCCAGATTAATCTGGGAGCCATGAAGACACACGGTGTCCGAGTGTTCAAGTATTTCGATGATCTCACGCGGGTCACAGTTGCCGGGCACTGCAAAACACGGCACATCGATGCGTGAGAGCACGTCATCGACCGTGTCAACCGGACCCATATTGGTGATATCACCTGCAATAAATACCGCTTCCGGATTCAAATCCAGAAATGAATCAATTTTACCGAATTGACCATGGAGATCTGCTATCAATAGCACATCTTTCATGGTATATCATTTGAAGGGTGTTTTAAAAAACCTTATCGCAGGATCATTCCATGAGCCGGTCAATTTGCCTGATACAGCGAGTTTCCCGCATATTTTTTCTGTTTCCGGCAGGAGTGATCGCGCGGTGGTACCGGCAAGCGGGGTGCCGGGCAGGGGCATAAAACGGTGAACGTGAACTTTTCCCTGCCGTGAAACCCATTCTATGAGGTCCACGGTCGCCTTCTGGTCCTCATCTGTCTCAAAGGGGAACCCGACGATAAAATCGACAATCGGGGTGATCGAATACTCGTTGCAGAGCTCAACAGCACGGATACCATCATCGACCGTATGTCCACGGTGAAGTTGCCTGAGAACCGTATCACTCCCGGACTGAACACCGAAGTGGAGTTTTGTGTTGGTGCAGTACCGGTGTACTAAGGATAAGGACTCGGCACAGACAAATTCCGGGCGCACCTCGCTGGGGAACGTGCCAAAGAAGATCTGGTTGTGGAGTTGTCTGAAAAGCGCCTCGATCTTCTCCCAGCGGGGATGGATACCGTCCGAACCGTACGCAAATGCATTGGGAGAGACAAACCGGGCATGTTCATACCGGTTTGCATACCGGGCAATCGTGCCGATCGAGCGGTGTCGCATGCAGTGCCCGAAGATCTGCGGAGTCTGGCAGTACCCGCAGGTAAACGGGCAGCCCCTTGAGATCTCCACATATCCCTGTTTTTCAGAAAATGCCGGATATGCATCGAGGCGTACGGTCGAAGTAACCGGCTGGTAAAAATGAGCGGTTGCCACGCCGGGTATATTCCCCTCTCCGCCATTCTCTACCTGCGTGAGGAGACGGGGTAGCGTGAATTCTCCTTCACCGACAATGACATAATCGGCATATTCTGCCACTTCACGCGGACATGCCGTCGCATGTGGCCCCCCGACAATCGTGATGCAATCCGCTCCCGCTATCTCATCGTGGTAGAACGGCTCATTGACGGAGTTGAGACTATAACAGGTCACATCGTTTTTGGGCGTGTCAACCAGGTTCAGGACGAATCCTTCCTGCCCGCACGCCGCAGATAGTGCTGCAAACGAGTTTCGTGCTGCATGGATCTGCCGCCAGTTCACTTCCATACTGGATACCGGGTTTAAAAAATGGAGAGGAGGATCTTTTTTGCAGTTGTGAATTATCCACGCGAGCGATATTCACGCAGGACATCCACAATCTTGTACGTCTGAACCTCGTTTGTAGTGACCCATACTTCAACACGATCCGTTTGGCCTCTCTCGGATCCTGTTCCCCGTGTTCCCTGGAGGTCGATTTCATCCCCTTTCATCGTTCCAACCGTGGCAGTATCGGTTGTCCCGTCAGCCCGTGTGAGTTTTATATCAACTTTTTTTATACTGTTCATTCCCATGCCTCCCTGGAAGATGACCGGAATGATCCCAAGGTAGTCTTTCTCTCCTACATCTACCTGAACAATATTCTGACTTGGCAGCACGTCTGTTGGTACAGTGGTAAGAGTCGCCGTGGGTGAACCTGATCCGGAAGATGCGGCCGGTGTCCCCGAGCCCGGAGTAGTTGAAACCGGGGAAGTCTGGGTTCCTGTGCACCCGGCGATGGCGATTGCACCACAGAGGAGCACGATCACAATAACCGTTATTCTGAACTGCATATCAGAACGTGCGAGCCTGAGTTATATCATGTTTGTGCTCCCTCCCTGCACCAGCTTCTTACGGATTTTTAAAAAAATCGACACGGATTTAATAAGAGGGGGGTGCGGTGTTATTTAAGGTGCTGATTTATTCTCATCTCATTATTTTTTTATCGAAATCCTTTTGTGCAAACAGGATAATCGCTCATTAACCAGAATATGAACAGATCGTTCTCTGGATTAAGGTGATTACCTATGGCTGAAGAAAAGAAGGGAATGATTAAGGAATTTATGGATTTTTTGATGAAATACCAGGTCATTGGCCTTGCTGTCGCGTTTATCATTGGTGCAGCTGCAACAAAAATGGTGACGGCTTGTGTATCTGATATCATCATGCCGGTTATTGCAGTGCTCGTACCCGGAGGAGACTGGAGGGCTTCAGTTCTTCAGCTGGGTCCGGTAAAACTGGCTGTTGGTGATTTTGTTGGGGCCATCATTGATTTTGTTATTATCGCACTTGTGGTGTTCCTTATTGTCAAGTTTATGATGAAAGAGGACACCTCGAAAAAGGTATAAGGATCTGTTTTTTTGGCTCTGTAGAAAACCTGATTTTGTTCATTTTTTCATTGACGTAAAAAATACGAAGGTGACCCCCTCTCTCCCCCAGAGGGGGAGGCAACCCAAGGGGTGTATCCCCTTGACCCCCTTTTTGTAATCTGGTTAACCTTATGAGTGGTAATCGCAATGTGGGGGGATGCCCAAGCGGCGGGGGCGGAGGTGAAACCAAAAGCCCAAAAGAGCGTTATGATTTGTTTTTTCTGAGCATTTCTACAGAGCCGTTTTTTTTTAATCTTTAACATTCCATTGATTCACGAAACCTTGATAAAAAATCCTTTTGGGTATAGTGTCATTTTAACCACCAACTTTTACTTAAGATACGACTGAAAAAGTGGATAATTAGAGAACCTGAATAATTTTCAAAAAAGGAATCCTTGGTGCCAGGTAAAGTGAATTCCGGGTTTATCCACTTTTTTCTGGTCTATCGCAATTTGGGGACGCCACACCGGCGGGGACTAGCCAAAGGCGAAGTCCCCAGGAGCGTTTGAAAGAGCAAATACCATTTAAAAAACACATAATTTTTAGTCGCTAGAATGTGACTATACCCATAAATAACCTGTTCAACATGACCATGAGCCTAAAAAAGACGATATGATTACCGGTCTGCTGTCATATTTTTTCCCGGGTTTTTCCGGTGATCTGATTTTTGGTATAAAAGCAAAATTGATCTCCTTTCAGGTACCAGTAGTATGGCATGAACCCGGCAATTGTCGATTCACTTATCTATATTGTTATTGGCATCATTGCCGCTGTAATACTTCATTTTGTCTTTGTCTGGCTTAAAAAGCGGGCGGAAATGACAGAAACGAAGATGGATGACCTGCTTGTCTATTCCCTGGGAGCGCCACTGGTGATGCTGGCTTTTTTCATCCCGCTTTTTTTAGCCATCCGGCATGCGATCTACTTGTATCCCCAGTACCAGTGGATCACCGATTCAAAAATCCTGGATTCCGGTTATATCATCGTAAGTACATGGATAATTGCCACATTTGTTGACGGCTTTTTAAGGACCTACGGGATCGCACTCGCAGAAAAGACTGATACGGATCTCGATGATCGTATTGTTGATATTCTCCAGAAGATTGCCAAATATATCATCTGGTTCACCGGCCTCATGTACGTCTTTTCGACGTTCAACATCAACATCACTCCCCTGATTGCCGGTGCGGGGATCGTGGGTATTGCCATTGCTCTGGCTGCCCAGGACCTTTTCTCCAATTTTTTCGGGGGAGCAGTGATTATTACCGACCAGCCGTTCAAGGTAGGTGACCGGGTCCTGATCAACGATGTGCTGGGCGATGTGATTCATATAGGCCCGCGAAGCACGAGGATAATCACCCTTGATTCAGATATTGTGACCATGCCCAACACAAAGATCGCCACCAGCATCGTCCATAACTACTCGATGCCAAACCCGCAGGTCAGGATCCAGATACCGGTTGAGGTCTCCGCTGCTTCCGATATTGGACAGGTCAGGCGTGTTCTTGGCGAGATTTGTGATGAGGCAGTGAAGAACAGGCCGGATATGCTCGCCAGGGAACCGAAAACCGCGGTATATCTCATGAAAATGGATACATCATCCCTGACATTTATAGTCAACGTCTATGCCAGCGGTTTTTTGTATAACAATAGTATCCAGGACTACATGAACACCCGGATTATCGAGCGGTTCAGGTCAGAAGGTATTAGTATTTCATAATTTTTTTTTTGCTGCAGGAATCGGGCGGTTTTCATGACATTTCCTGATCAATAACAATCTCTATTATATCAACAAACGAAAATGAGAAACGTGTTTGTGAACGAAATTTCCTGCCCGGTACCCGTACCTTTTACCGGGTTTTTAAAGGTGTAGCATGCAAAAATTACTCCGGTTGCTTCCCGCTCTTTTCCTGCTTGTATGTGCATTCATACCTATAGGCGGGTTTGCAGCGCCCACTGTTGAACCCGGGTCCGGGTTTATTGTCGTAGCTTCTGCTCCTGTCGTCGACTTTTACGCTTCAATGCAGTCCGGTACCAGCCCCTTACGGGTAAGCTTCTTTGACCGATCGGAAGGTACACGTCCCTTACAATATCTCTGGGACTTCGGGGATGGTGCCATATCATCTGAACAAAACCCGACTCATACCTATGCAAAAAACGGGAAATATACCGTACGCCTCACCGTCACCAATTCCTTAGGGCAGGATACGAAATCCCTGCCGGGCTATATCGCGGTTGGCGATCCGCCATCACCGCAGTTTTCTGTCTCCCCCCCAGAGGGAAATGTACCGCTGGCCGTCGTTTTTACCGATATGACACCAGGAGGAAGCGCTTCATGGAGATGGGATTTTGGTGATGGGACATCGGCCGCCGTGCAGAACCCGACACATACCTACACAAAACCGGGAATATATTCGGTTACGTTATCGATCTCGAATGAATTTGGTAGTGAGCAGATCACAAAATCCTCCCTCATCAACGCCGGTATTGTTCCGGACGCCGAATTCATTGCTGAAACACGCAAAGGAGATCCACCGCTCACCGTACGGTTCCGTGACTTCTCCTCCGGTCATCCCCTTGCATGGTTATGGGATTTCGGGGATGGGACAACGAGTACTGAAAAAGATCCTGTGCATACCTATACAAAAGAGGGGTATTATACCACACGTTTGCATGTTGCAAATGCATTTGGCAGTGATTCACTCACCCGCCCAAACCATATCACCGTCGGTAACCCCCAGCCTCTCGTATCACCGGAAAATCCGGAAATTGTAACACCCCCCGCTGCAGAGAACCAGTCAGAAGGTATCATAGGCCTGATCCGTGAAGCGAGAGGGACAACGGACAAGAACCTCCCGACCCGTGGGTTTATCCCCCCGCAGTTCATGGCACTTGCAGCCGTCCTGACAAGTCTTGCTTTCGTGTTCATCAATCTCCTCGTCAGCAATATCAGCCTGATCTCGCAGGTTGGATCGAAGGTTCTTAAATTCTTCATCGATCTTGCCGGTGGTCATGCCGTAGAAGAGTTGAGTGCCAAAGAGATCGAGAAACGGGGTATTATCGTGCGAACCCAGGAGCAGCATTTCTTCGGGTTTTCACCGTCAGAGGTTCTCGTCATTGAAGTGGCCGTGATCATGGTTGCCCTCGCGTTTATCCTTGCGGATCGTGCCGACCTTTCCCTAATAACCGTGCTTATCTATATCTTTGTGGGAGCGATCTCGGTTGTACTTCACGATTTTGCCCACCGGTATTTTGCAACGCAACACGGGCATGACGCCGACACCCGGTTCTGGGGGTTGGGGACGGCCATCATGTTCCTCACCGCGTGGCTGTACGGGAACGCATTTGCCCAGTCATACCGGAACCTTGTTAACCGGCAGGGAGAGGATGAACCCCGCGAACTGGGTATTGAGATGGTGGCCGGGCCCTGTGTCAGTATCATTCTCATGGTCATGTTCTTAGCCCTTATCCGGCTGGGGGGACTCTTTGCTGTTGCCGGAGGTGTGGGTTTTTCCATCAACCTCATCACAGCAGTCTACAGCCTGATGCCTATTGAAACAATGGATGGCGGGGCTATCTGGAAGTGGAACCGGGCGGTATACCTCCTACTGTTCCTGCCCATGATCGCGTTTTACTTCTTTACCTACATGATAGCGTGAGCGCCGGATGCCTTTTATGAAGGGCCGATTCATAATTTTTCCTTTTATTAAAAAACCGCTTCCTGATAATTTTCAGTTCTTCGCACTTTTTCGTATGTAACGAGGGATATTATGTCCAGATTCGCACGTTTTTATCAAAAACCCTATATCTTCACGGTTGTAACAATTCAGGTTAATGATGATGTTTCAGCCCGGCAACCGTATGAGCCCGGAGTGGCGGATACCCGCACCATCATCCCGTGGTAAGCGACAATGACGTTGCTTGATATCGATTCTGTCAAAGGTCTTTCCAGCAGGCAGGCAGCTGATAAGCTCAGCGTTGAAGGTTACAACGAACTCCCTGAATCAAAAAAACGTGGCTTTTTCTGGATTGTCTTTGAAGTCATCCACGAGCCGATGTTCCTCCTTCTCGTCGCAAGCGGTCTGCTCTATTTTGTGCTCGGTGACTTCTCCGAAGGGGTGATGCTGATGAGTTTTGTCGTCGTCATCATCGGCATTACGGTGTATCAGGAGCAGAAGACCGAACGGGCACTGGAAGCCCTCCGGAATCTTTCCAGTCCCCGTGCACTGGTGATCCGTGACGGCGAACAAAAACGGATACCGGGACGTGAAGTTGTCACGGGTGACATGGTCATTCTTGCCGAGGGCGATCGCGTGCCTGCGGATGGTATCTTACTCTCGTGCAACAACGTAACGATCGACGAGTCACTCCTTACCGGGGAATCTGTTCCTGTCCGGAAAAGATCCTTAAAAGAGGGAATGGCAGCACAGCGCCCCGGCGGGGATGACCAGCCGTCAGTTTTTTCCGGAACCCTTGTCGTCCGGGGGCAGGGACTCATGGAGGTCAGGTCAACCGGTTCAGGCACCGAGATGGGAAAGATCGGGGCGGTCCTGCAGACCGTAGAGCGGGATGAGACCCGGCTGAAGGGTGAGATCGCAAAGATCGTTAAAACAATCGCCCTTGTTGGAATTACCCTCTGTGCCATTATTGTTATTGTTTACGGTCTCACCCGGTCCAACTGGATCGAAGGATTATTGGCAGGCATTACCCTTGCCATGGCGATCCTGCCAGAAGAGTTCCCGGTTATCCTGACGGTATTTCTCGCCCTTGGCGCATGGAGGATCTCTAAAAAAAATGTGCTCACCCGCCAGGTTCCGGCCATAGAAACCCTGGGTTCTGCAACAGTTCTCTGCGTGGACAAGACCGGTACTCTTACCCAGAACCGTATGTCTGTTAAGAAATTTTTTTCCCACGGAGAGATGTGCGACCATGATCCCACGGGAACAAATAATGTTGCTGAAGTCTGCCATAACGTTGCTGAGTTCAGCATCCTTGCCAGTAAAAAAGATCCGTTTGATCCCATGGAAAAAGCCCTTCTCCAGCTGGGCGACGGGAATTTTGGAACAACCGAGCATATTCATACCAACTGGGAACTGGTGCAGGAATACCCGCTCCTTCCCGATCTCCTCGCCATGTCAAATGTATGGCGATCTCCCAGTGGCAGTGATTACGTTATTGCAGCAAAAGGGGCACCTGAGGCAATAGCTGACCTGTGTCACTTCGATCCTCCAATGCTGCAGGATCTCGCGGTTCACATCAATGTGATGGCGGCTGATGGGCTTCGTGTGCTGGGGGTGGCAAAAGCTTCGTTTAAGATTACTGACCTCCCCCCGGAGCAACACGATTTTCCTTTTGAATTTTTAGGGCTTGTCGGGTTTGCCGACCCGGTCCGTCCCGGGGTAGCAGAAGCAGTCAGTGAATGTTATTCTGCGGGAATACGGGTCATAATGATCACCGGGGATTATCCCCTTACTGCCCGGAATATTGCCCGCCAGATCGGTCTTGCCAATCCTGATCAGTGCATCACGGGCGTTGAACTTGAAAAAATGAGCGGGGAGGAACTCAGTCACAGCATCGGATCGGTCACCATTTTTGCCCGGGTTGTCCCGGAACAGAAACTCAGGATTGTCAATGCGTTAAAAGCGAACGGAGAGGTTGTCGCCATGACCGGTGACGGGGTGAATGATGCACCGGCACTGAAGTCTGCAGATATCGGCATTGCCATGGGTGAACGGGGGACGGATGTTGCCCGGGAGTCATCATCCCTTGTATTACTGGATGACAATTTCACGTCCATTGTTTCTGCAGTGCGGCTGGGGAGGAGAATTTTTGATAACTTGAAAAAAGCAATGGCATATATCTTCTCCATCCATGTCCCAATCGCGGGCATGTCACTGATCCCTGTCCTGTTCAACCTGCCCCTGATCCTGCTGCCGGTGCATATTGTTTTTCTCGAGCTCATCATTGATCCCGCATGCTCAATCGTCTTTGAGTCAGAAAAGGAAGAACATAATGTCATGCAACGCCGCCCCCGGCAGAAAGATGAGGGCCTTTTCACCCGGCGAAACCTCGCACTCAGCCTTCTCCAGGGAGTGGTGGTACTGGGAGTTGTCCTGATAGTCTATGCCAGTGCACTTGCACGGGGGTATGCTGAAACGGAAGTCAGGACCCTGGCATTCACAACGATTGTTATTGCCAATCTCAGTCTGATCCTCACGAACCGGTCATGGTCGGACACCATTTTCACCAGCTTGCGCTCGAAAAACAATGCACTTATCTGGGTTTTTTTCGGAACACTAGTCTGCCTGTTCCTTGTGCTGTACATTCCGGTACTCCGGGACCTGTTCAGGTTTGGCAGCGTGCCGCTCTTAGAACTCGTGATGTGTGCAGGGGCGGGGATTCTGAGTATTTTCTGGTTTGAGTTCTACAAGTACGGGAACAAAAACACTGCTGCAGCGTGATGGGAGAGCAGGGGATAGTGTGATACATTTTTTTTGCGGATCTTTTTTTTGGGAATTCATTTATCGCCTCCCGCATCCAAAATAGGAGGAAATGGACCTGCTGTTTACCCTCTTCGATCTCATCATTCACTTCGATACATACCTCCCGGGAATCATCCAGGCATACGGGTTCTGGACATACCTGATCCTGTTTGTCATCATCTTCTGCGAAACGGGTCTTGTAGTGTTTCCCTACCTTCCCGGTGACTCACTGCTCTTTGTTGCAGGAGCACTTGCCGGTGCTGGTTACTTAAACGTGGAGATTCTGATCGTAACCCTGATCGCTGCGGCAGTGCTCGGTGACTCGGCCAATTACTGGATCGGGCATACAGTGGGAACGAACGTACTTCAGATGAAATATTGTCTTGTGAAAAAAGGGCAGCTCGAAAAAACCGAGGAATATTTT
>JAPKXT010000113.1 GCA_026394695.1 Methanoregula sp. | reverse complement strand
CCGGAAGGACACGGAATCTGATCATATTTGCACCGGTCAACAAAGACCGCATTCAGGTCCGGGTAATACCGGAACATCGATTCAGGATGGTTCATCACGACCTGCGCCGGATCCGGATTATTCGTCTCGAACATGGTCTTTGGAATCTGGTAAAGCGCAACACGTTCGTCGGTGCTTGTATTGCGGTAGACGAGGAAATCCGGATACTGTGGGCTCCTGACAAACGTTTCACTGAACTCACTGGCAGGAAGCCGGATATCGATGATGCCCGGTGTGGTACTGTTGTTATGACTGCGGATCCAGGATTCCGGCATGATAATGGAGGTCAGTTCAGCGATTGTCAGAGGTTCTGCCTCCTTGGGTTTATTCCACGGGAGAATCTGCATGAGACGGTCGTTGACATGCACAGGTTCCGTTGATGGCTACCTCAACGGTGTCGCCTTCAAAGGGTTCCGAATAAGGTTTGCCGATGACGGGAGAATCGATATAACTGATCCACTGTTTCCCGTTCACCAGGGAGAGTTCCAGGGTCCCGTCCCCCATCTGGAAACCACCGTTATAGGAATACCCCTCGGGAACGTACCCCGGGACTACAAGTTCAGGACCCGCCGTATGATAAGCATCCTCCAGGGAGAAAAGAAACGAGACCGGATCGTGATGCCGGAATTCCTCTGGGGGGTTCGGTACATTCCGGGGATCGAAAACAAATGTAGTATCGGGGATGCCACCATTTACCTGGACGTCCTGGTATTCCACGGTCATGGGTAATGGCCAATCGGCGTTATAAAACTCGATTCTCTTTGCGATCCATGTATCAGCATCTATCCAGATCCGGGCATTCTGGTACTCATTAGGAAGATCGCCGAATGGTTCTCCCGGCAGGGCGGAAAAGACAACCACATAGGAGTAGTTGCCGATATCAGTCATGTTCAGGTTATACGCGTGGGGATGGTGTTCGAAAAGATCTTTTACCATCTTCTGGTAGTCACTCTGCGTGAACCAGGTGACGTTCGGATCGAAGTGTGTAGTGGTACGGACGGTTTTAGTCAGCGGGGAGTACCACCAGATGACGCTGCCGTTTGTCATGATCAGCGTCCCCGTTGCCTCGCTCCCTGACATGAGATACTCGATCCGGTAGTTGTACGGGTTTTTTTTCTGCATCAGGAACCGGTCCTTATTGGGATAGTATTCGGTAGTTATCTCGATAGTTGCCGAGAGATCCTGCAGGGTATCCTGTTGGTGTATAAATTTTTCAGCAACTGCTGTTGCGGTCAGGTTTTCCGGTATGGATGTGGAAGTACACCCGGCACTACTCACAAGGCATACGATCAGCCCGGCAAGGATGCTGCTTGTGAATACGGTAAAAACTATTTCTTTCCTCATAAAAAACAACATTTCCTAGATAATGCCAAATGAGGCGAGCAGATAGAGGACCAGTCCCAGCAGCGTGCATACCAGAAAGACACGTGCCCAGAACTTTCCTGAATAGATCCCGGTAGGATCCGGGTCCCGTGGGTGGATCTGGGTATCGAGGAAATCCCGGACAAACGGACGCCCGCACTCGGGACAGACCTGATGAAATTCTCTGTCTTCATAACCGCATTTTGGGCAGGTGAAGGGGGTTTTATTGGTTTTCATGGTAACTCCGTATAGTTTTGTGCACAGGTTATGTCAATTTTTGAATCCGTTGTGGTATATCCAAACCTATGGGTTGAGACCCTCGGATTTTTCGTTGTTTTTTTCCTACTCCGTTTTTTCAAACTTCACGTTGATCCTGAATAGATAAATATATGTATGATTTATTAAAGGCCATAAAATTTAACGAATGAAAAATGAGCCTCACATTCGCATTCCGGCAACCCTGACAAAAGAGGATGGGGGATACGGGTATCCCGATACTATCAAAATATTTTGATCCCTAATGCCTCTTCCAGATTACCATTCCCGCTATTCCCGCTGCCAAGACAATCGCCACGGGCAGAGCGTACTGGAGCGGGGCCGGCTGGGTCGTCCGCTGGACCGGAGCGGTTGTTGCGGCTGTTGCCCGGGACGTCGGACTTCCTGCATCAGTGACCCGGATAGTTGTTGGAACGGTTGTCAGAGATGATGAGTTCGCACCAACCGCATACAGGTTTTTATCTTCACTCCCGACATAGACAATACCGTTCGCCACTGCCGGGGATGACTCCACCCGATCTCCCGTAACGAACCGCCACTTCTCTTTTCCCGTCACGGCATCGATCGCATACAGGTTTTTATCTCCACTCCCGACATAGACAATACCGTTTGTCACTGCCGGGGATGACTCCACCTGATCTCCCGTAGCGAACCTCCACTTCTCCTTTCCCGTCACAGCATCGATCGCATACAGGTTTTTATCCCAGCTCCCGACATAGACAACGCCGTTTGCAACTGCCGGGGATGAATCCACCTGATCTCCCGTAGAGAACCGCCACTGCTCTTTTCCCGTCATTGCATCGATCGCATACAGGTTCTTATCGTAACTCCCGACATAGACAATGCCGTTAGCCACAGCCGGGGATGTATACACCCGATCTCCCGTAGAGAACCGCCACTTCTCTTTTCCTGTCACGGCATCGATCGCATACAGGTTC
>JAPKXT010000036.1 GCA_026394695.1 Methanoregula sp. | reverse complement strand
TGAGCCGGTCCAGACTCGCAAGCCACCCCTCGGCGATGACTCGCTGCACGAGGTTGCGATTCACCGGGGTCCCGCCCAGGTTATCCCTGCTGTCCGTGGTGCGATCAAGGGCGGTATGCTGGTTGCCGGAGATTCCCTTTTAGAGCCGGTCCAGAAGATCCAGATCACGGTCCCGATGGACCAGATGGGGGCTGCAACATCCCAGATCCAGGGACGGCGCGGCCAGGTCTTTGACATGCAGAGTGAGGGTGACACGATCACCGTCATCGGCAAGGCACCGGTTGCCGAGCTCTTTGGGTTTGCTGGCGACATCCGCTCCGCAACCGAAGGCCGTGCCATGTGGAACACGGAGTTTTCAGGATTCGAACTCGTGCCCAACAGCATGCTCAAGGATGTTGTGGTTGCGATCCGCAAACGCAAGGGACTCAAAGAAGTTCTCCCAACACCCTCGGATTACCTTTCAGTATAAATTTACCCAAAAGTCCCTTTTTTTATACATTTTTCGACAAGGGTTTTTTGTTTAACCGAAATGATAAAAATCGACCCCACCTTAGTTCATTGTAATGACCGATGAGAAAAAATGTAAAATTGTCATTTTTGGAGCATTTGGTGCGGGAAAGACCACCCTGGTAAAGACTCTTGACCCGGAATCCAGGCATGTGGAAGCTGATTGTTGCGGGGGGACCACGACAGTAGCGCTTGATTATGGTCGCCTGGAGGTAAATGGGCATAGTGTATACCTTTTTGGCACTCCCGGGCAGGAGCGGTTTGAGTTCGCTCGTGAGATTATCTCAAAGGGGATGGATGGTGCGATCCTCCTTGTCGATGCAACCAGCATGGTGGATGACTTTACAGAACATCTCTATGACTCCCTCTCTTCTGCAAGGGTACCCCTGGTGGTATTCCTGAATAAGTGCGAGAGCATAGGGGCCAACCCGGAATTGTTAAAAAAGCAGTTCGGGTCATCGCCTGTGTGGACGGTTTCAGCACAGGATAAGAAACAATCCCTTGAGGCACTTGGTCATTTTGTGGAAACTCTCCCGTCGCATCCTAACGTGCACAATCATACCTGATTTTTATCTTTTACTGCATTTTAGTAATTTCTAATAAGACCAATCTGATAGTGCAAAACCATAAAAAAAATCTTTCTTATTATTCCCCGTGGAGATTTCCTTTTACAAGATAGTAGATCCCAAGCAGTATAAGAAGTGCAGAGATTCCCACAATGACATACGCTCCCACCTCAATACTGCAGGTCTGTTGCCCGTTGGTTACTGCAGCGAGGCGTGTACAATCAGAAGGGATGCTGATCAGCAGGTACCATAGGATGTAGCAGTTAACAATGATCTCACCAATAACCGCGATGGCTGGGATGAGTTTTGAGAAAAAAACAGATTTTTTTATTTCCGGTAAATGTGGAGTGCTCATCCACTTCATTTTGAAATTATTAAAAAAAGGTACTGAATGCATGCGGACCGAGCCGCACGTGGTTTTTTTCAGTTCAAACCATCACTGCATGGATGATCGTCACGTTCTGGATCGGGCGGTTACCGGCACCGGTTTTTGTTTTACCAATTTTATCAACAACATCCATACCCTCGACCACTTTCCCAAAAACTGGGTGTTTTTCATCAAGGTAGTTGTTGTTGACAAGGTTGATGAAGAACTGGCTTCCCCCAGTATTAGGGCCAGCATTTGCCATGGAGATAGTTCCGCGATCGTTCCGGTTGTTTTTCGTAAATTCATCCTTGATCATATAGCCGGGCCAGCCCCCGCCCGTACCGGTGGGGTCGCCACCCTGGATCATGAAACCGTCTATGACCCGATGGAAGATCACGCCGTCATAGTAGCCTTTTTTTACGAGCGTTTCGAAATTGCCTGCAGTAATGGGCATAGCGGGATCAAGAGCGATGGTGATGTTACCCATGTTCGTCTCGAGCCTGACCAGTTTCTGTTCTTGTGCTGATGATGTCATGGTAACGGTCCCGGCCGGTGTTCCGGTGGTTGTCTGCGGAGAAGTTTGGGTGCACCCTGCAGTAATCAGGAGGACTGAAATAAGGGACCCGTGAGGAATACTGATCGCAGTGGTGACATTGCTTTCAAGATAGGACGGGAAAGAAAATAAAAGATTGCGGGTGGGATGAGTATCCCGTTTTACTGTTGTCTGCCTGAGTCCTTTTCAGCATCGAATCGTTTCATGCCGAACCAAAAGATTGCGCCGACGGTAAGGATAATGGAGATAAGGCCGGTGATGAGGATCAGGGAGCCTTCTCCTTTCATATACTCCGTGTAATCCCGGGCTGATATATCGATGCCGAGCACTGCATACGTGTTGCCGTTGGAGTCATTCACTGAATCATCAATCGGTGCATATGCGGACATAAACGATCCATACTTTGTGGTATAGGGCTCTTTGGATGAAGTCGGGCGTGACTGTGCTGCAAAGATCTCCATTGCGTCCGGGGCGGTTGAGAGTTCCCCAATCTTTGCAGAACCCTGCGGGTCATCGGGATAGAGGTCATCTACAAGGAACGTAACGGATCGGTCCGGATTCACCTTCAGGATATATGCATTGAGGATGTGATCGTCCATACTGCGCAGCGAGCGCAGTTTCTGTACAACTTCGAGGAACTGTGGAGATCCTTCATCCCCGGCTTTGAGTCCGGCCAGGTCGCTTGCGTTTATCTGGGTTGCCATTACACCTGCGGTAGACTCAAGACCGGTGCGAACCGTGCTCTTGATTACCGTGGTCGAATTTGAATACGCAAAGGCCGTGAGCGCCCCGATGATGATGATCACGAGGATTGCGCTCACCCAGAGTTGAGTTGATTTTGAACAGGTACAGGTCATTTCAGTATCGCCTCCCCAGCACGATTGCCATACCAAAGATGGTTAACAACCCCCCGATCAGGATTGTTGCTGATGGAGCACTCTGCGGTGTCGGAGTGGGGACGGGGGTCAAACCGATTGCCAGCGGAGTTGTCTGTCCCGGGTTCACGGTGACATCTTCTGAATAATCGGTATACCCGGTATATTTCATCAGGATCTGGTGCTGACCCGGATCGATCTCGGTAATGGTTGACGGGGTATATCCACGGAATATGTTGTCAACAAAAATATCTGCACCCGAGGGAGTTGAGACAATGTTGAGAGCCCCCGATGCAGGCACCGGTGTGGGGTTGGGCCCGATGCCAGTCATGACAACCTGAACGTACGTATTGGTGTTGGGTTTGACATACACCGTCTCGATCCAGTCATTGTATCCAGGTGCCGTGAGCTTGAGGATATGGTTTCCTGAGGGGATGGTGTTGAGTGTAATGGTGCCTGAGGGATTGGCTGTGCCCTTATAACTGCTGTCCATGAATACACTGGCGCCGGCTGGAGCGGATCCCAGGGAAATGGATCCAAAGATAGCCGGGGTCAGTCCGGGATTGACCGTCTGTGAGCTTCCTGCGGAGATATATACGCTCGAACTCCAGTCGTTATAGCCGGATAGTTTAAGTACGATTGTATGGGTACCCGGGAAGAGAGTCAGGGTTACCGGGGTCAGGCCATAGTAGGTGCCATCAGAGAACACCTGTGCCCCGATGGGGCTGGATTTGGCATATACAGTACCCGTGCTGCGGGGAGGAGGTGGTGATGGCTGAAGGGTAGGATAATACGATGCAGTCTGCCCGGCATACACGATGACCAGGCGGGAGTCCGGTGTGTACCCGTTCAGGGTGGCTTTCATGGAGTATGTTCCCGGCGGGAGGTTCGGGATGGTGACAGGAGAGTACCCATAGAAGTTCCCGTTCATCGAGATCGCAGCACCCGCAGGGCTCGACTGCGCATAGATCGCCCCGTTCTGGACCGGGGGCACAGGAGTCGGGGTGGAGTGGGGGTTTATCGTGGCATATACCTGGACATGCTCACTACTTGCCGGCATACGGGAGAGCGATCCTGACCACGAGGTGTAGCCGGATTTTGATACGGAAACCGTCCGGACTGGTGTAGCCGTTGGTGTTATCGCTACGGAGAGAATTCCACCCGCAATATTCCCTTGAGGGGCTCCATCGAAATAGACCGTGGCGCCATCAACATTGCAATAGGTATCTATCCACCCCTTCCCGCCACCAAGTTCCGTTGGTATGACCGTCGGAATCGTAATGGTTGGCTCGGTAGTGGTCTGGGTAACAACCGTTTGCATTGTCGTCGGAACCGCTGTTGGCTCCGTTGTCGGCTCGGTTACCGGGGAGGTGGTATTCCCGCCAATAACCGCTGCTGATACTGACATGAAACAGACTGCACACAGTATCAGGATTATGAGTATCATGAAAAATCGTCTTTTCACAGTATCTCTTCCTGTACTCTAACTTCAGGAGATATCGATATATATAGAATACGTTTCTTTAAAGAAATGAAACGTGAATAGGGTTTTTTCATAAAAAAATTATGGGCATTCGGATACCTGTATCACGACAGCCGGGTGTGTAATCCTGACTTAGATGAATCTCATCAGACACTATAGAGAAGATAATCAGGATGGTGTCATTATCGATCGGACAACAATCTACCGGTACTGGTCATTGAATATGCCGGCCGGATTTTAATCCTGTTGCCCCTCTTTTTTGATCCGGGTTACCGCGAGCTCGCAGTAAGAGGGATCGATCTCGATCCCGATACCCTTCCGGTTACCCTGCGAAACCGCAACAAGTGTTGAACCACTCCCCATGAAAGGATCAAGAACAGTATCCCCCACAAACGAGAAAAGTTTCATACACCGTAGAGGCAGTTCGAGCGGGAATGGCGCCGGGTGACCGATTTTCTTCTTACTCTCACCATTAAACGTCCACAACCCGTTTGTCCATTGCATGAACTCTTTTTTGGAAATATCGGACTCTTTAGACCCACTCGTTTTTTTCCACGAGTTTTTGTAGAGCACAACGATAAGTTCCACTGGCGCTATCACATACGGTGCCGAAGCACTCGCCCAGGACCCCCATGCAGTCCGGCGCGAGATATTCCCCTCGTTCCAAACGATCGTTGAGTGATATGCAAAGCCGACTTTTTTTGCGATCGTGGTGAGATCCGCACCGATGCTCTGCTGACCTCCCTTGTTCGTATCAAGCGGGATGTTGAGGCAGAACCGCCCGTCATCTTTGAGCCAGTTGTAGCAGCGCTTCATCCATCGCCGGGAAAAGGTAAGGTAATGGTTGTAGGTCAACTGGTCATCATGTGAGCTGTATTTGATATCCACATTATAGGGTGGTGACGTGATCACCAGGTCAATACTTTCCGGTGCAATCTTTTTTGTGGTGAAGACATCCTCGTTGATGATGAGGATCTGCCCGTTATCAAAAAAGCATCCCACCTTCACAGTCCACCCTTTTGTACATCTTCGTTATCCTGCGCTAAAGAATTACTCGTATGACCAGGGCAAACCCCTCGTCATTCTCGCTTGTTGGTAATTCTTATCAACAAAGGCAGTCGACAATCTGTGTATCATGACCCGAAAAGAGACCTACAAAAGTGTACCCGGTATCCTTCGACCGTACAAGGAATACCTGCAAACGCTCGGATTAAAAAATGGTGACCAGATTGTGTACTATGGATGTGTGGGTACCTGCACACCATTTGTTGAACTCCTTGCGGTTGCTATCCGGGGACTTCATCCGGAACAGGTATTTGTTCCTCTCCTTGATGAAACGAAAGCAAAAAAAATTCTCAGTGTCGATGATGTCGGTATGCAGGTGAGTGGTGGTCCTGCACAGCTCAATCCGAAGGTGCTCGTTTTCATGGGTGGGCTTGCCATGCCGAACATGCCCGTCACTAAGGAGGATGTAAAGGCTCTGACACAAAGGCATGCCGGGGCGAAGGTGATTGGGGTCTGCTTCATGAGCATGTTCGAAAAGGCGGGATGGCTGGATGAGGTCTCGTTTGATATGATGATCGATGCGACAATTGATCCGGTGACCGTGACGTGGATGGACTAAACGGGATCGATTAACCGATTTTTTCGCGGCACAAGAAATACCGACCACATTCTGGGGGACCTTTGCGACCCAATTGCCTTTTCATCAGGATTTACTATCAGAACTTTTTTTGGTAAAAAAAGTACTCGTTGCAGATCACTGCTGCCCTTATGAATGAAATTATATCAGAACTTTGATGGGATAGGGTTGGATCTCCATAATCACCGAATATCTGACCGTTCAGGTATCCGTTGAAGTTCCTCAGCGACAAAGGAACGAAGTGCAGGTTCTACGTCTTTGTCAGAGTACAGGTCCCTGAGCCCCTCGATTGCACTGTAACTCCGGATGGCAGCCAGTGCAGCAGCTGCACGTTCTCTTGTTACCAGATGCTCACGTTTATCCTTCAGGCGCTCGATCAATACCCGGACTGCCCTTCCACTTCTCAATTTAAAGAGTGCATCAGTTGCATGCTGCCGGATCAGTGCATCGGTATCCCCGCAACAGTCCATGAGCGGGCGGACAGCCCTGGGGTCGGCACTCTCACCTAAGGCTATCACTGCCGAGATCCGTTCATCCTGACTCCTGTCACTCATTGTTCCATTAATGAGACGGTATATCCCGCCCGTTTTTGGGAGGGAACTAAACCATTCTTCATCCGATCTTTCCGCAATCATACTCATAATCCACCATAAAACCCTAATCAGAAACCAATACCGTTTCCATCAGAATGCCGACAGAAAACCCGTGCTATTACGATACGAAAAACAGTAGCCGCTTACCATGAGCGACATGTACCTGGCCGGACCAGATTGCTCTGTATAAACACGATTGGTACATTAAGAAATTATTGGCATTCGAATTATAAATAATTAATCATGATAAATTAAAGTCAGGGCCCGGACGAACCTTTTGATCCTCTCCTTTGTCCCCTCCCAGCTAAAAAGCATATCATCACAGACAACGCTATATATTTCAACAAATGTGGTAAAAAATGAGCAGTCCTTACCTGAAAAGAGATGAATCCATAATCCTGACAACGGACAGGGTGAATATCAACTCCGTACAATACGAGGTACTGCTCACCACCCGCAACCTCATCCTAGTTGACATCAGGTATGCCCAATTCCCGCCACAGGAGATCCCGCTTTCAACCATATTATCTGTAAACGGTGGAAAGATCTTCACGGGTGAACCGGTTATAATCCTCTCATTTTCGGATACCGGCAGCAGGGAAGATTCAGGACCGATGGCCCTTATCTTTTCCCAGCAGCCGGGAGAACAAAGAAAGAGAGAACGTGATGAATGGTTGAAAAAACTCATGGGACTTATCGTATCAGTACGCCAGGAAACCATCAACACCGGCTCACCCCCCGCTGATGAGGAGCGTGGTATCCAACCCTCGATTCGACGCTCGGTTGCCCCCGAGAAGATCCACCCGCATACAACAGTTATTGATACTCGTCCTGTTCCGGTTGAATTAACTATTCTGCCTGATGAGCCAGAATCTTTGCCTGTTTCGGAAGAAGCACAGGAATTACCCGGCGAAGCTGTCTTTAAAGAGGATACAAAATCTGATGTCGCGTCCGGAACTCCCAAGTACGAGGAAACACTTCCTGCGGCAGGTGGGGAAACGGGATCAACGGATACGATCCAACTTCCTGAAGTAAGGGAAATCGCTGATTCCTCACCTTTGTCACAATCCGAAGTTGGATTACCGGATATCTCAACTTCCGGGAACCCGGCTGCCCGTGAGACTCCGGGAGAACTCGAATCGGACTTCCCGGATACAGCAACCACTGGGCTTTCAGCTGCCGGGGAAAGTCCCGGTGCTGCTAATGCGAATACCATTGAACAAAAATCTTTTACTCATACTCTCCAGGAAGCAGTGAAATCTCTGCTCTCTTCCAGAGAGAAAAAAGAGTTATCGGATACGGGAACCTCTTCTGAACTTTATAGTGAGGAGACAGAATCAGTTCTGCAGGAAGGACCTGGATCTCCGGGAATCCCAACGTCACCTGAACCTGTGGTTGTTGAGGCCCCAGCCGTTTTTAAAAAGGATTCAGAATCAAAAGGAAAAAAATCCCCCAAAGCAGGGGATATTGAAGAGCCGGGTCAACAACCGGCAGAAGAAGAAAAACCTCAAATCCCACAATCTCCTCTGCCGATTGAGGGCCATGGTTTACAACGGCAAACATTGATTGCGGTCACAGCGATCCTCCTCGTCATCCTCGGGATTGTGGGGGGAGCAGTTTTTTATCCGCAATACTTTACAACACCCTCGGGAAAGGAACCCGTTCCCCTTTCATTACCCTCCTTGCAGCAGTTTACTGTACAACAAACTCCGGCACAACAGACACCAGTATTGACAACGGCACAACAGACACCAGTACCGACCCCGGTACAACAAACACCAGTTCCTACCCCGGTAGTAATTCCCCCGGAGGGTGTCTGGGTACGGGTAGTATATTCGGCGAACTATCACGGGTGGGTGGGAAATCCAGGATCACTATCGGAAGTGAGAGGATCCGGTGACCATATCTACAAAATACGTGAAAGTGATGGCATTATTCAGGTACAAATCACCAAAGATGATAACACCGGGGATGTGCTCATGGTCGAGATCTATAGAAACGGCAACCTTATCGGCAATTACACACGTTCAGCCCCGAGGAGTTCTATTGAATTTCTTATTGATGTAAAGACCGGAAATCCTCCTGGAATCACTACTGTTGTTACTCCTGTAACGAATCGGACAGGACTGAGTGGCGGCCAGGTTATGTATTTCTAAAATGAGAGTGCATTATGGCGTGCCTCTCATTCTTATCCCCCCCTCGTTTTTCTGACATCCATCCCCGGTTCCCTGACATATACGCAAGCCTGAAGGGAACCCTGAAACATCTTCAACAATACACCATGCACGCTGAAAGCATATTGCCAAAGAGAACGAAAAATACAACAGAGACTGTGGAACTATGGGCAACCCGTACCTGAACCGCGATGAATCTATTATTCTGACGACGCAAAGAATTCGAATCAACTCCACGATGGCAGATGTACTGCTCACCAACCAGCGCCTTATCATAGTTGACCCTGCCCATGCCCAATTCAGGCCACAGACCATACCACTTACAACAATAGAGACGGTAATGACCGGTGAGGATGCCCAGGATAATCCGCTCCTCTCCCTCTCCCTGTCCGCAATTACGCCCCAAGGCGCGACGCAATCAAAAGAGCTCATATTTACCCAACAGGCAGGAGGTGAACGAAAGCAGGAACGTGATGAGTGGGTACAACAACTCAAAGCGCAGATCGCCTCGGTTCGCCAGCAGATACTTCTCACCCCAAATCCCCCCCCGAATCAGGAAACCGGCATTATGTCTGGCGAGATAAAACCCGACCGGATCGCCCGTTTCCCTGTAGATTCACCTTTCAGAGTGACGAGTCATACCGTGCAGGAACCCGTCATGAATCCCGTACTAAAGGAATCGGCAGATGATACCAGAGGTGAATCCGTATCACCGGAAAAAGGCACTCCTGCAACACCGGAAGCGGGGGAGACATTAGCACAGGCTCCGGGTGAAGTGGTACAAAACAGCACCACGTTATCTTCCCGTTTCCATCAACACGCTGCAGCATCCAACAGGTCCATGCCCATTGCAGTCACGGCGATCATCATCATTATCCTTGCACTTGTCGGGGGATGGGTTATCTTCTCAACCACCCTGCAGGGAAACCCCGGTGTTCCTTCTGTACCAGTGAATACACCGGTGATACCACCGGTAACAACCACGGTTCCAACCCCCACCCTGCAACAAACTGCCACACTACTGGTTACGCCGGTACCCCCGCCTCAGCCCCAGGTCATAATTCCCCCAAACGGTGTCTGGGTACGGGTGATATACTCCGGTAGTTTTACCGGAACAGTTGGTACTGCGGGAAAAATGGCGCAGGTAACCGGCTCTAATGACCAGTTCTACCAGATACCTACTATCGATGGTATTGTTCAAGCCCTCATCCAGAAGCTGGACGGGTCGGGTAATGTACTCACAACCGAAGTCTATAAAAATGGCACAATGGTCAAAAACGGCACAATAACTGCCCCGAGGGGCACACTCGATCTCCGGGTAGATTTGAAGAGGGTGTAATTGTGAATTCTCCACGCACGGGATTTTACAATCTTGGTTTACTTTTCTTTAGAGATCGGTCTTCTTCCACAAGATAATTGATCACATTCTCAGAAATATCAGCCGCGTATTCCCCTGCTCTTTTCACACTTTCGGTGATATACCCGAGTGCTATAGCATCGGGAGTTTCCTGCCGGAGCACAATTGTATTAATCTCCTCACACAGGGTTTTGAGAACCCGAAGCGATTCGATATTCTGGTTCGCCTTTTTCATCTCATTATTGAAAAATGAAACTATACTCCGGTTAAATATTCCCACTGAAAGTTCACTGGCTTTTGCAATTTTTCCCATGATCTCCGGATCTATACCCTTGGTAATAATCGGCTGCGCAATAATGACAATCCGTTCCGCATGGTCCCCGATTCTTTCAATAATCCGGCTTATGGTAAAATAATGGAGCGCCATTACCGGAGAAACATTCATCTTTCGGGAGAGAGTGGCATTCGACAGGATCATATTTGTCTGCCGGGCTATCAGCCAGTGAAGCCGGTCGACATCATTGTCCCGTGCCGTGACATCACTGGAAAGAGTCTGATTCTGTGAACGGATAGCGGTAATTGCATCCTCATGCATTGCCTTTACGATCATGAACATCCGCTTGATGGTGTTGTCAAACGGCATTTCGACGGGATTCAGAAGATCCTTCAACGTGATTACGGTATCGGATTCCTCTATCACCTCCTGTCCGATAGTCATCTGGGTGAAATCCCGGACAACCACACGGACAAATGGTGGCAACCGTTGTTGCGAGCGGATGACAATAACAGTATAGCCGGAGATATATGCGCCAATCAACAGACGGAAAAGGTACGCCGGTTCGGTGATAGCAGCAAGATCGAACTCTTTTGTTCTCTGGGCCGGTTCCTGATCGATAGACCGGGTAACAAGAAGCGCCCCGTCTGGCTGCACCTCCACACCCAGTGAATCATTCTTTTTGATCTTTTCTGCATCAATCCACTCCTTTGGCAACGTAAGAACATACGATGATCCTCCTGTAAACTGGACTTTCCTGAGTTCCATATCAACCACCCAAGTATGCAATTGGTTTCTTTATCTCTCTATTGTTATCTGATAACAATATATATATCTATATTCTCTATCGAAAAAGGGTATATCTCCCCCGGTTTATTATCAGAGTGAACACCATGAAAGAAAAAAATCGTTCACCTGGTATCGTAATCCTGGGCCTTGCAGCATTACTCATTGCCTGTATAGCGGTTGCGGGTTGTATTGACAACGGATCGAAAACACCTGCTGTAACCCCGACACCCCCGGCGACAATTGCAGCGACAACGCAGGCGCCTGCCGCAGTATCGACACCATCAGCACTCTTGACTACATCCGCTCCCACCACACCCGGTAAGAAACAGACCATTAAAATCAGTGGTTCAACCACCGTACTGCCGATTGTGCAGAAAGCGGCTGACCAGTATATGTCCAGCCACCCTGAAGCAGATATCCAGGTATCCGGAGGAGGATCCGGTGTGGGTATCCAGGCAATCGGTGCTAAGATGGTAGATATCGGGATGTCGTCCCGTGAAGTGACAAAAGATGAGATGGCAACGTATCCCGGTTTTGTGGTAACGTCAGTTGCACAGGACGGTATTGCCGTGATTGTCAACCCGGCAAACACGATCCAGTTCATTACTCTTGACCAGATCAAGGACATATACCTCGGAAAGATCATCAAGTGGTCCGAGATTACCGGTGCGGACGTTCCCAACACCAACAACCAGATTGTCATCATCGGCCGCGACAGCGCATCCGGTACCCGCACTTACTTCGATGAGACCGTTCTTTTGAAAGCAACACCCATCAACAGGATGCTCGAGAAGAACTCAAACGGTGCAGTCCTCCAGACTGTAGCCCAGACCCCTGGTTCAATCGGGTATGTCTCGATTGGATTCGTCAGTAAGGAAGTCAAGGTACTCCCTATCTGGTATAACTACCAGAAGATTATCGCACCAACCGTCGACAATGTGAAGAATAAGACCTACCCGGTCTCCCGTGACCTCTACGTCATTACCAATGGCCAGCCGACCGGTCTTGCCGGTGACTTCCTCAAGTATATTCTCAGTCCCGAAGGGCAGAATATTGTTGCCGATGAAGGCTACGTGACCCTCAGCTGAACCTGGCATTGTCTGGATGGGAACCACTTTTTATAAGAGGCGGAAATGGGAAAAATCTTTCAATACAAACCGGGTGCCAGGAGTGCCTTTGATGGCATTGCCCGGTTGTCCCTGCTCAGGGAGCAGTCGATCAAGACCGTTTTCTTCTTCACAGCCTTCTTTGCCGTTATTGTTGTAGCATTTATTCTCCTGTTCCTGGCACGGGATGGTTACCCTGTCCTCACCCAGGTCGGGATTCTTCATTTTCTCCTTGGACCTGACTGGGCGCCTACGGCGGTCGTACCGTTGTATGGTATCTTCCCGCTCATTGTCGGGACCCTTCTCGTCACCATCGGGGCCATGGTCTTTGCCGTCCCGCTGTCCATTGGCTGTGCAATTTACATAGCGGAACTCGCGTCACCCCGCATGAAAAATGTCCTTAAACCGGCCATCGAGCTGCTCGCAGGGATTCCTTCCGTAGTGTATGGGTTCTTCGGTCTTATCGTTCTCACCAACTTTATCCGGGTCGTGTTCAATCTCCCGACAGGAGAAACCTGGCTCGCTGCGTCGGTTCTTCTCGGGATCATGGCACTCCCCACGATCATCAGCGTTTCTGAGGATGCCATCAGCTCGGTCCCCCAGGAGTATAAGGAAGGATCTCTTGCCATTGGTGCAACACGCTGGCAGACTATCAGCCGGGTACTTGTCCCCGCTGCCCTCTCCGGTATCGCTGCCGCCAGTATTCTTGGCATTGGGCGTGCGGTCGGTGAGACCATGGCGGTCATGATGGTGGCCGGGAACGCGGCTATCATCCCGGATCCGATCTGGAATATCCTCTCCCCCCTTCGGACCCTGACCGGGACACTGGGTATTGAAATGGGAGAGGTCTCGGCAGGGAGCGAACACTACAATGCCCTCTTTGGTGTTGCTGTTGTCCTGCTCATCATCACGCTGATTATCAACATCTCTGCAGTCGCAATCCTGCGTTACCTCAAGGAAGGCAGGACCGGGGGGCATTCCCGAAAACCACTTATTTCCTCCTCTACACGGGGGGTACTCGTACGGTCTGCCCGAGTGCTCGGCCTTGCACTGCTTCTTGTATTTCTCCTTGTCGCCGCACCCTGGTGGCTTGCCGCCCCGATCCTGCTCGCGGGAGGTATGTGGTATTTCGGCAGGTCGTACCTATCCGAGAACCAGGTACAGACTATTGCCTTTTGGTTAATCATGGGAGCGACACTGGCTGTCCTTGTCATCCTCGTGATCCTCCTGCAGGACATTGTCATAAACGGACTTCCTGCGCTTTCGTGGGAATTCCTGACCCGGTCCCCGCTCGATTCCGGGAGGGCCGGCGGCATTTACCCGGCAATAATCGGCACCCTGTACCTCGTTCTCGGTGCGATCGCCATTGCGCTTCCGCTTGGCGTCGGGGCCGCGATCTACCTGGTTGAATATACAAGAGAAAGTCGTGTTACGCGGCTGATCCGGACCGGTGTCGATCTGCTGAACGGCACCCCTTCTATCGTGTTTGGACTGTTCGGCTTTGCCTTCATTGTCCTGTACCTCAATGTGGGCGTTTCGATGCTCGCGGGACAGGTCACCCTCGCGCTCATGGTCCTGCCAACTGTCATCAGGACCACCGAAGAATCCTTAAAAAATATACCCCAGTCACTCCGTGAAGGCAGCCTGGCACTTGGAGCCACAAAATGGCAGACCATCAGTAGTGTCGTCCTACCTCCTGCCGTACCGGGCATCGTGACCGGGGCGATCCTGTCCATCGGGAGGGCAGCAGGTGAGACAGCACCCATCATGTTCACCGCGGTTGTTTTCTCGGCACGCTTCCTGCCCGATTCCGTTTTCCAGCCGGTAATGGCACTGCCTTATCACCTGTTCATCCTGGCAACGAATGTGCCGGGGTCGTCTGCCAACAAGTATGGCACCGCGCTCGTGCTGTTATTGCTCGTTGTCGGCTTCTATTCGGTCGCGATCTTTGTAAGAACCCATTTCCAGAACAAAATACGGGGATAATATGTCTGAAACCACCATCATTTCCACGAGTAACCTGAATCTCTGGTATCATGAGAAGCTTGCGCTTCAGTCAGTCTCGATTAAAATCCCGAAGAATAAGGTGATCGCCCTCATTGGTCCATCAGGCTGCGGGAAATCGACTCTGTTGCGCTGTTTCAACCGGCTGAACGATCTTATCGATCATGTCAAAATTTCCGGGGAGATCATAATTGACAATAAGAACATCCATGCGGCAGGAACAGACGTAGTCACCCTACGGAAAAAGATCGGGATGGTCTTTCAGAAGCCAAACCCGTTTCCGAAATCCATCTGGGAGAACGTGGCATACGGCCCGAAAGTGCACGGGGTAAACGACAAGAGCGAGCTGAACAGGATTGTGGAGCAGAGCCTGAGGCATGCCGCCATCTGGGACGAAGTGAAAGACCGGCTGAATGATTCCGCGCTCGGGCTATCCGGGGGACAACAGCAGCGCCTGTGTATCGCCCGGACCCTCGCTGTTGAACCGGAGGTGATCCTGATGGACGAGCCCTGCTCGGCGCTCGACCCGATCGCAACCGCGAAGATAGAGAACCTCATCGATATGCTCAAGCAGGACTATACGGTGATCATTGTTACCCACAACATGCAGCAGGCAGCACGGGTGAGTGATTATACCGGTTTCATGTACCTGGGAAAACTCATCGAATGCGGAAAAACAGTACAGATCTTCGAACACCCCAATGAAGAACTCACCGAGAATTATATTACCGGTCGGTTTGGGTAGGGGGGAGCATATATGGCAGAAAAATTTCATACAGAACTCCAGAATTTACGACAGGACACCCTTGAAATGGCACACCAGGGGCGCGACATGCTTCGTTCTGCAGTCGATGCCCTTATCCGGCAGGATCCGGATCTTGCAGAATCCGTAATCGCCAGAAAAGAGGAGATCCATGAGAGGGAAGTCCGGCTTGAAGAGCATTGTTACCAGCTGATTGCCCTCTACCAGCCGATGGCAAAGGATATGCGGGCCATCGCATGCACCTTAAAATTGATTAATGCGTCATTGAGGATCGGGCGGTATGGGAAGACGATTGCAAAGATCGCAAAAGAGATCTCGGACAAACCCTCTATCGCCAACCTTATGAGCATCCCACACATGGCGGATCTTGTTATCGACATGGTGGATGACGCGATAGCAGCGTACGAGTCTGATAATCTCAACGTGATAGAAGGATTTTCAGCCCGGGATGATACTATTGACGCGTTACGTCATTCAATCTTCCGGGAAGGAATTACCTACATGATGGAAGACCCGAAGAATATCTCTCGCTGCATGGTCGCCCGGTACCTTGAACGCTGTGCTGACCACGCCTGCAAGATTGCCGAGAACGTCCATTACATGGAGATCGGGGAAAGAATAGAGATTAAGTGAGCAGCTGAAAACGGCAGGAATCGTCTGCGCTTTACAAAGCACTTCACCGGAAACGTTCATCCGACCGGAACGATCCTGCACCGAGCGCACTGTGTTCAAGCCATCCTGACGAGGCATCCGGGTACGAGTCGAATGCCGGTACATAGGGTTTCAGGTCAAGCAGCGGTGTCCCGTCAAGGATATCGACATCTTCAACAACCAGCGTCGTTCCTTTCACTTCGATGAGCCGCACGGTCGAAAGCCCGATAGCATTCGGGCGTTTGGGCGCCCGGGTGGCAAACACCCCACGGGGGGTAGTGTCGAGGAACGGGGTAACCGTAAGCTGGTATGACGGGTAACGGTGGAATGCATAAATCAGGAAAAGATGGGAAAAACCTTCGATATCCCTGAGCCCTTCAGCATATTCGGAGAAG
>JAPKXT010000219.1 GCA_026394695.1 Methanoregula sp. | reverse complement strand
CGTTCTTTGTCGCAAAAGCCAACGGGGATCTCTTCCGCCAGAAACCCGGGGCAGGGATTGCGGCAGAGCGCCGGGCCGGTGCGGTATGTGCAGTCGACACCATCAACCAGTACTTCAGTATCAGCGGGATGTTCACCGCAGGATCCCGGTAATGGAACCTGGCGATGGGGCTCAAGCCCGGTGACGTTGAGACCGACGAAGAGGGAGTTGATACGATTCGCCAGCCTGGCCAGAATAGTGCGTGATGTGTGAAGAAGGCTCGCGGAAAGTAAGTGGCCGGTGATAGCCGGAGTTTTTTTATTTAGAATTTTTTAGAGACCGCACAATCTTGCTGATCTCAAACCCCGCCATGAACACTACTGCGATGAGTACAATGATCATGAAGTTTCCGGGAGTAATAGCGGAAACCCCTACCCGCTGGCCGATGAGCGGAACTGATAGTGCGAGTCCGAGGAATAAAAACGCCCCTGCAGCCCAGAGGACCATCACCCGGTTGGTAAGAATCCCGATGCGGTAGAGCGGATCGTGCGTTGACCGGGATACAAAGGCAAGCAGGATGTGCCCGGTTATCCAGGCAGAGAACGCAGCGGTAGCTGCTGTCGTCCCGTCAAATCCCTGGTGAAGAGCCAGCCAGTACGTCAGGAATACGGTCAGGAATAATGCAATCCCCCCCACTGCGATGCCGCTCAGCATGGGCGTGTTGAGGAAGGGAGAACGGGGGTCACGCGGTGGCCTGACATCAACAGAGGGTTCAGCCGGTTCTGCAACAAACGACGCGGAGGCACCGAGGTCCATGAAGAGCTCAAGGAGGATGATCTGGATGGGTGAGAAGGGGAACGGGAGTGCAAGTACGAGTGATGCACAGAAGACGGCGACAAGTGCCACTTTTACCGAAAGATAGTATTTCACTCCCTTCGAGAGGTTGTCAAAGATCCGCCGGCCCGCAAAAATCCCTTTTCCGACCGTCACGAAATTGTCATCGGCCAGCACGATATCGGCAGCTTCCTTTGCCGCATCCGTACCTTTGATCCCCATCGCTATCCCGATATCAGCACCCTTCAGCGCGAGGGAATCATTCACGCCATCCCCGGTCACCGCGACTACTTCGCCGTTGTCCTGGAGTGCCTTTACGATCCGGTATTTATGTTCCGGGACAGCCCGGGCAAATACGGAGATCTTTTTTACTGCTTCCCGGATTTCTGCACCGGAGAGTGCATCGAGACTCTGTGCGTCCAGTACATCATCAGTCCTGATCCCGACCTGTGCAGCAATTGCCGCAGCAGTCTTCGGGTGATCACCCGTCATCATAATGGTCCTGATGCCTGCCCGGTGAGCCCGTTCGATCGTCTCTCTCACGCCCGGACGGGGCGGGTCTTCTATGGCGATCAGGCCGTCAAAGACAAGGTCCCGCTCAAGGCTCTCTATAGCGGCATCCTTTTCCGGTACGGTGAGTGACCGGTGCGCAACGGCAACGACACGCCTTCCCTGTGCAGTTTCCTGCTCCAGTGCCTGGCGTATATCCTGTGTCCCGCTGGAAACAGCTGCCAGCACTTCTTCGGGAGCACCGGTCATGAACAATTCACTTGTCCCGTCCCGTTCCCTGACGACCGTCCGGGTTTTTCTCTGGTTGTTGAACGATCGCTCCCGGACAATAGTTCCCGGACCGGGCCTGATCTTTGCCATTTCAGCCCGTCCGATAATCGAAAGGTCCGTAATGGAGAGCGATAACGGGGTCATGGCAGACCTTGCCGATTGCAGGATCTTCGGTTCATCCCCGGGCGGATAGCATGCCACTACCTGCATCCTGCTCTCCGTGATTGTCCCGGTCTTATCCGTGACGATCACGGTTGCGTTCCCGAGTGTCTCTGCGGCCTTGAGTTTCTTTACTAAGAAGTTCTCCCGTGCAAGCATGAACGAGCCAAGCCCGAGGTTCATTGTGATGATGATCGGCAGTTCCTCGGGGATTGTGGCAAATGCGAGTGCGAGCCCGATAAGAAACATTTCGCGGAGCGGCTGCCCCTGCAAAAACCCGATGAGCGGGATGATGACAGAAAAGAACAGTGCGACAAAGACGAGGGTCTTTGCAAGCGCTTTCATCGCGAGCTGGAGCGGGGTCTTTGGCGGCCGTATTTCCTGTGCGAGAGCGGCAATCTTCCCGATCCGTGTTCTGGCCCCTGTCTGCTTCACCTCCAGCAACCCTTCACCGGCGATGACCAAGGTGCCTCCAAAGGACTCATCGCCGGCGAACTTCTCTGTGGGAAATGACTCCCCGGTCAGGGATGACTCGTCCACCTGGAGACTGACCGACGAGAGAAGGTTCCCGTCAGCGGCGATTCGTGTCCCGCTCACGAGTACGAGAAGGTCCCCGGGTACAACGGACTCGGTTGCGACTTCCGTGATCCGGGCATCACGGAGGACCTTTGTTTTCGGGGAAGCGAGGACTGCAAGGGATGATATGGCTTTTTTTGCCCGGTACTCGTTGGCGATTTCAGCCACTACCAGTGCAGCGATGATCGCGTAGAGGGTGAGGGCATCACGGAGCTCGCCGAAAATCGTGTAAAAGAAACCGACTCCCAAAAGGAGGAGGATCATCGGTTCTGTTATCTCCTCTTTTGCGATACCGAGGAATGAAATTTCGCGGGGTTTTGCGATCCGGTTCGGGCCGATGCGGCTGAGACGTTCAGATGCTTCCTGTTCCGACAGTCCTGAAGGCATTTGTTGTGCCGGATCTGCGTCCATGGGTAGATATCAGGTGGAGTGGGTATTGATTATTTCTCTGGGGGGTGGGATAGAACGGGGAGAAATAATCTAATTGGGATTTGACTGGATGCTGAATTCTTATGGAAATCGGGTGCTAGTATTCCTAAAAATCTTCCATAATGGGGTTTATGCACATTAATTGGTGAGGCAGCGAATCCGGACTCTCGCATTTAACAAATGGGTTATAGATATCTTGTAAATTTTGAACCCCCTCAAATGTGATATCACACTGTTCTGAAAAGTTGCGTCTTTAGCGGCGCTTGGGTCTTAGGCTCATGCGCAGAGTTCAATATGTGTGGGAACTTATGAAAAAATGCGTCGCGCTGAAAAAATTAAGACTCAGAATCCGTAATTGATTGCGGATCGCTTTGATTTTTATTTTGCCTTTTTCCTGACTTTATTAAAAAATTTAGCAATTGATTCTTGTATTATTCTATTTTTTTAACGATAGACCCAAATTATCAATCATTTATTCTCTCAAGAACGTCATGGAAAAATTGTGACCCTTTATCTCCTATGAGTAAGATTTTCTTATAACTATCATCATCTAACTCCCTAAAAGCTAACTCTTGTGTTAAAAAATATCTCAAAATTATAGGAGGGTGTGATTTAGATAATGGTTTTTTTCCTATTTTTTTTTCAAAATATCCATCAAGCAACATATAAGTTTGAAATAGTGTTTGTATACTATCAAAAATTAAAAAATTATGATAATTATTACCCCTTTTAAATAATATATTATAAGCGATTAAATCTGCTGCAAATTCCTGATCCCACGACTTTTGTATATTTTCTATCGAACTACTAATTTTTTCCAAATCTTTACGATAAAATGCATTTATTGCTTCGCAACTAATGTCAGATGCTTGAGCCTTTATTGCTTTTAAAACGGGATTATTATAATTTTTATATAAAATAAAATGACCGATTTCATGGGCAGTAATGAATTGCAATGCAATCGTTATGATAAAAAGATGATGGAATTGGCCATTAAATTTTAATTGTTTTCCAATGTCATGTACATAATTTGAAGATACATACTTATCAGAATGCTGAAAATAAAATTTCATCAACACATGAATGTTAGAAACCGCATCATCCATAGTAAGAATCGGCGATTCAACTAAGTCACCATTATCATCAACAACAGTGGTAATACCGGATAATGTTGTAATAACATCAATACAAAATCGAATCAAAGCTAAATTTATTTGTATAGAAAATTTTCCAGTATCTTCAAAATGACAATACGCATTTATTATTGGATCATTAATCCAAGATTCGATTTGGAATCCTTGAAAATTTTTTGTGAATTCGGATTCTTCAAGATCAAAAATAGTTTTCGCAGCAGAGGTCACTAATTTAAAAGAAGTCATAAAATAATGCGCAAAAGCAATTTCCTGATGCCTTATTATATTTTTAGGAGTAATTGGAATTTTTCGTTTCTCAAATTCTTTAATTATATAATCATCGAGACTTATTTCCTCGTTGCTTCCTTTATTATATTCATTAAAATCAATTCCCATTGTTTTCAGTTCGGAAAAAAGAGTATTGAAAGTTCCTTGGTCTTTAAGAAATTTTGTTGGTTTTTCCATATATCATTAGATACCACATTTAATATTTATTTAAGATTTTCATTTTCTTTCCGACAGCTTTCGAATGAAGATTTCATATTTTGATAAACTTTATTATAGTCTTCAATACTCCCTTCGAATTCCTCCATCTCATAATAGTCATCTTTTATTGCAATAATATGTTTAATTCTAAATCTATGTCTTGGGGCTTCCTTTTTTAGGAATTCATAAATTTTGATTAATCCTGCTAAAGAAGTAATTATTACCGTTCCAAAATAAAGAATTAATTCAGGTGGGGGAGTAGAGAACTCAGCATAAAAGGGAATTTTATTTTTTTCTTCTGAATAGAACAAACAATTAACATCGGGATCAGATACCAAACTATAAAATGCGCGTTGATCTCCTGTAAATGATTTCCGAATGTGTAATGGCATTATAAGAATATCGGCTTGCTTCAATTTATCCAGATTTTGATATTTAGGATATTGTGCAAAAAATTCGTCTCCGTTAATTTTTCTCATAAACGATATTCTGTTGTATTCTCTCATTACTTTTGGGGATTACAAAATCCATGATGATTGTTCGGTCTCTGATATTGCCGACTGTTAAAAACTAATATTTTTCCGTTAGAAAATTTTAGTTGTAAAATTTTCCAGCAAAATCACTTGGTTTTTTTAACACATACCAGACTCTAATTAAAATCAGGGCATATACACCAAGACTTGGTACGAAGAAAAGTGGATTGATAGCATACCCTGTAAAAACCATTGAACCCAGACCAATAATTAGTGAAACCATTGTTAGAGCAATAATCCTCTTCTGAAGGGCTTTCGATTCATCAATTTCCTTCTTCGTGATGTATGCTAAATATCCCACGAGGTAATACGGGTTTTCCCTAAACAAATTAAAGGTTGCATCTTTCTCTGTTGCTGAAACCTTCCACGCGATCACTGATTTACAGAAGGATTCAACATCGGATTTGGACACCCCAGATAACGGCGAAAGCTTCCTGTAGTCACCTTGTACATAAACAGCGGCAGGATTATATCATCGGAATTTAGATCTTTCGTACTTGTCCATAACCACGGTTCTGCCCGGAGGTGCCGGGCCGGCCCGGGTTCATACAGGATGACTGCGAGGAAATAATGCAAAAAATTGTTCGGACCACAGCCCGCGGGGCGGTCGTGCTTATCGCTGTACTGGCTCTCTTTTCCGGGGCCATTGCAGCAGGAGCGACACAGACCTACATGGGAGATGTCGTGAAACTGTCGGGATATTCGTATACCGGTGATACCGTCTGGCTCTTCCTGACCGGCCCCAACCTCCCGGCCAATGGCGTAGCGCTCGATAACATCAACCGTCTCGCAGACCAGGGCGGGGCAACCCGGGTAGATGTTGACGCGGACGGCCATTGGACCTACGACTGGAATACCGGTGCTGCGGGTGGCAGGCTCGATGCCGGAAGCTATACCGTCTGGGTCGCTGACGGCCCGGCTGACCACTCCCATCTCTCCACGGTCGATTACCATACTATTTCCGTCGGCCTTTCAGCACCTTCCCTCACCGAAGGGACCAGCGGGGGGTCCGGCCAGATTTCCGAACCGCCTCAGGCTGGCTCGATGGTCTTCAATGTGATCCCGGACGGGACGTCTGTTGTTGTCAACAATGTGTATAAGGGAATGACCCCGCTGACCGTCAGCAACCTGAGCCCCGGTACCTATAATGTAACCCTCTC
>JAPKXT010000223.1 GCA_026394695.1 Methanoregula sp. | reverse complement strand
GTATTCACAAACGCCTCATCGATATCGATGCTGATGAACGTGCACTGCGTCAGCTCATGCGCATTCAGGTGCCAAAAGATATCGGTATTGAAATTGTTTTAGAGAGTTGAAGGTGCGGCGTGCAGCAAGCCGCTGAATTTTCTCATAAAATCAGACAATTTTTTACTTTTGAAAGAATATTTCTTTTAATTCTTCTAGTTTCAGTTTTTTTACGGTTCTGGCAACTGGATCTCAAGTTATTTCATCATGATGAGGCAATTCATTCCTGGTTTTCCTACGAACTGCTGACAAAATTTGCATGGAGTTATGATCCCAGTTATCACGGACCATTCCTCTATTACGTGACCGCTGGTATGTTCTCTCTCTTTGGGGATTCAGATCTCGTCGCACGGTTACTCCCTTCCCTCTTTGGAACCCTGCTTATTCCTCTCGTATATTGTATCTACCGCATCGGATATATTGATAAAAAACAGACCCTTTTTGCTGCACTCCTGCTTGCTATTTCTCCGGATATGGTATATTTCTCCCGGTTCCTCCGCCATGATATATTCATGCTCTTTTTTACGTTCCTTCTCCTTATTGCCATCCTTTACTATTTCGAATATGGTCAAACCAGATATGCAATTATCGCTGCAATAGCCATGGCTTTGGGCCTTTGCTGCAAAGAAGAGATGCCGGTCATTCTTCTCATCTTTGCATCATTTTTCATCTATGCGGTCTGGCAGGGAAAATTCAAACTCCCTCCTGGTTGGAAATATGATCTTATTCTCGGGGTATTTATCGTCTTTGCGATCATGAGTGTCATGTATTCTGCATTCGGATCTCATATCGAAACACTTGTCGGCCAGAACTTCGCGCTGAACACAACCGGCTGGTACCAGGCTGTCGACCATTGGATTGCGATGCATAATGAGCAACGGTTGGGTGGACCATGGTTTTTCTATATCCCACTTTATCTGCTCTATGAATTGCCGATTTTTATTCTTGCAATAATCGGCACTCTTCAGTTTCTGTTCAAAGGCGTTAATACAGGCCTGTCGATCAAACGTTTGAAGAACTGGTTAAAATATCGCAATTCGGCGGTCCCCATCGAGCAACTTGCTGCAATAAGCCTGCAGCAGTTGAAGATTCCAAAACCCGTGTATTCCAAATCTGATGAGTTCTTCAGGTTTTGTATATATTGGATGATTCTTACTATGGCATTTTATGCGCTTGTCGGCGAGAAAGTTCCCTGGTTGATCATCCCCCAGCTGCTCCCGATGTGCTTTGTCGCGGTGTATAAATTAAACTGGCAAAAGATGGTTTTTGCCATTGCAGGATGTATATTCCTCGTTCTGATAACCTGGCATGTCGCGTTCATTCCGGTTGATATAAATGAACCAATAGTCCAGGTTCAGAATTCAGAAGATCTGCGTGACGTCATGCAGCTCATTGACGCTTCCGACCATGTCGTTGTTGCCTCGAAAAATTACTGGCCGCTTCCCTGGTTCTATGACAATGAAAACCGGTTGATCGATTATTATCTCCACCGGGATGGTAGAATGGGGAGCATCAATATTGATGTTTTTACCCTCCAACGGGGGGCATAAATGATTCATTTTTTGATGGTTTCTCGTTTTGTTTGCTGGCGTATGGAATCACCGAATATACTCTTATATGTTATTCAGATTCCCTCTACTACTAATCCGATTTTGAGCAATAAAATCTGAAGCACAATTTGAAAATTCAAAACCGCCTTGCTCCCCAAAATCGGGTAGCTGCACCTCATTGCTATAGAACCCGGAACCAAATGATACAATCCTGATACCGATAGTTAAGGGGGGATAATGGGGGGGCGATATGATTACCCCTTGAATTATATAATGGAGGGAAAAAAATTTATTATCTGGTATGAGTTTGTGTTCAACACATTCCAATCATTATCATGAAGGGGTGGTGCCAGCATTGTTCATCAACTTCCTGACAAGGGGACGTGAATTTAAGCAACAAAAAGAAGAAAAACAAGAGGATGAAGATGAATTACCCTAATTCATCCCATTGGGAACGTTTGCGGTAGATAATAACACCCACAACAATCAAGGCTACTACAACAATACCTACGACAATGATTCCAATCCCGTCAAGTTTTGGGAAGGGGATGCTCCACCCGGCTGATAGTTGTTTTTGTCGTGCGAGCGCTTCAGTGTAGGATTCATTCCCTTTTGAAAAAGCATCCTGTGCCTTTACACGGGCTTGTGCATAATTCCCACTGGTAATATCGTCATTTGCATTTGAGATATAACTCACTGCCACTTCGCGCATGGTAATAATGGTCGAAAGTTGCGGGTCATTTGCCGTGCTGGTGTTGCCTTTGAACCACGAGATTATTGCATCTACATTATTGATGGGGACCTGAGCAGATGTTACTTCATTTTCCGCCCATGCCTTGTCAAGTGACTTTTCCCCATCTGTAATGGCAGCGGTTGCTGCATTGAGATCGCTCAGTGCCTCAGCATACTGATTTGATGGGCGGGAACTGGCGGAGTCGATTTTCTGCTTTGCCTCATTATATTTTGCCTCAGCTGCAGATGTGTCGATACCTATGACAGCCTTTTCATCGATATGTGTCCTGTACACCTGGAGATCTGCAACGCGGGAGGAGATGGTTGAAGATACTTCCCCGGTGTTAATCACTATGGCTGTTTGTTCAACCTGTGTACTTGTGATAGGTTTACCATTTCCATCATATTCTGTAATCCTGACCATCGTTTGATTCGAAGTTTGGGTTACGGCGGGAGCGATCCCTTCCAAGGTAATACGGACAGATACCTCGTCAGATGTTTTGTAACTCATCTCAAAACCGCTAATTGCCAGGGTACGTCCACCCATCACAGGTCGTAAATTTTCAACGCCATTTACAATGATAGTGTAGGTCCATTTCGGTTTTTCAAGATCGGTGAATATCTGCAACTCATCATCAGAGGGAAATACACCGGAATTCTCAATCTTGAATGAAACCGTTACCGGGGTACCTGGGGTTAACGACCCTGAAGGATCAACCGATACCGTTGATACAGATATTGCATTAACGGGGGTAATGCATACTACAAGAAATAGTAACAGAATAATCCATTTCAATAATCCCTTCATGGTAAACCTCACTCAAATAATGGATCTATGCCTTCTTCAAACATGATCGATTTTTTCTCCTTGGACTTAATAACATCTTCTTTTGTTTCTTTTGCGATATCAAGAAGCTCTTTTATTCTCGGGGCATTTCCAACTGTTGCCAGCATAACAACAGCCGCAACATACTCACTATTGACCGGGTAATCACCACCCCGAACTTCTACACCAGCTATGTTCTCTTCAACCCAGCTCTTCGCTTTCTCAACACCTTTGCGATCCATTTCATCTGGGGGACCTGCGAGCAGCACCAAAGCCCGCTCAGCTGTCGAGTAATCACAGGGGAGGGTGAGCCGTCCAAGCATCGCCCTGCGTACAAGTGAAACAATTTTTGCGGTCTTATCTTCACCGAGCAGGACCTCTTCGTTTGCCTCCCTCTTGCCACCAAACTTGTCCTTCAGGTTTCTGATGATGCCTCGTTTCTTCTTTGTCTGCTTGCTCATAACCTCGCTGATGGCATATCCGACAGAAGTGATACCTCCACCACGGAGCGTGTTGATAATCTCACTTGAGTCAACAACCATCTCGCCCACGCCCATTTTACTTACCTCTCCTGCCCGGAAAAGGACTCCGAACCTTCGCACCACTTCATTATTCAGGCGCTGGAATGCACTTTTTACACTTTCCCCTTCGTTTTTCCAGGCACTGTTATCAAAAATAAATGTGTTATCTGCCTCATTGACCAGCGTTGTCAGACTACGGGCTGCATTATAGGAATAAAGGCGTCCTTCTTCGGGAGATGGGATAATTCCCAGTGCATAGACTGGTTCACGGTAGATGCGTTTAAGGTGGCGTGCAAGTACCGGGGAACCCCCGGATCCGGTTCCACCACCAAGTCCGGCGACGATAACAAACGCATCGACATCATGTGTACCCCGGATATCAATGGCGCTGATAATACTGTCAATTTCATCCGCCGTAACGCGGGCACCGGTTACATTATCGGTACCGACACCATGACCTTTGAGCATAGTCTGTCCGATAAGAATGCGGTCCTTCATCTCAATATTTTTTAAACCCATCAGGTCGGTTCGCGCTGTATTGACGGCAATCCCCCTGAAACTGGCAGTTCCGAGCTTTTTATCCTGCTCGATAAACATATCGACAATTTTACCGCCCGCTTGACCAAAACCTATGAAAAACACGCGCATCTAACTGACACCATCCCGATGGGCTGACAGATAATTACTTTCTTTTAATGCTTTTAAGTCCTTTTGCTGTAATAATCGTTGATTTCTGCAACACAAAAACTTTCTTATGATTTCTCCGAGGGAATAATATTAATTTACAGTAATTATACGGAGCCTTTTTCATTTCGCCCTGAAAAATACTATAGAATACGTATCATGAAGATCGGAGTAATCGGCGGGGGATTAACAGGGCTTGTCGCTGCCAACAGACTTGTTCCGGAGCACGAGGTTCACATTTTTGAAAAAATGCCTTATCTCGGTGGTTGCCTTTCATCCTATAACGTGAACGATTACTGGATAGAGAGATATTATCACCATTTTTTTTCGGGTGACAGCAGTCTTTTTGCGCTGATAACCGAATTGGGCCTGTCAGATAAGATTGAATGGAAAACGGGAACGACCGGCTATCTTGCCAACAACAAGATCTATCCCCTGAACACCCCAGTACAGATCCTGCACTACCCTGAACTCTCGATCATGGATAAGGCAAAACTTGCATATCTTACCTTAACGGCAAAAAGAACCGAGCATAAAGCACTCGATGACATCCCGGCTGAAGAGTATATTATCGGGCATTTCGGTAAAAACGTATTTTTATCATTTTTTGAGCCCCTCTTAAAAAGTAAATTCGGGGAACAAAGAAAAGATGTTTCAGCAGCATGGCTGATCAGCCGGATTGCAATCAGATCTGACCGGGGGGTTTCCGGAGAACGTCTCGGGTACTTAACCGGGGGATTTCATCTTCTTATTGATTCACTCGAACAATCGATTACATCAAAAGGGGGCGTGATTAAAAAACAAACACCTGTCTCATCAATTTCTTCCATGAACGGTGGGTGGGAAGCAAATGGTACCCGTTACGATACGATTATTTCTACAATCCCCCCTCAGGCACTTGAAAGAATTGGCGGTCCATCAATACCCCATATCCCTTACCAGGGTGCTGCGTGCATGACCCTTGCTATGGACCGGGAAGTAACAGAGGGAATTTACTGGCTGAATATGAAAGATACCGCACCCTACGGGGCTGTGGTTACCCACACGAATTTTATTCCTGTCAGGAGATATGGTGAACATATTGTATACCTGGCGTCATACTTTTCCGGTACGGTACCGGCACACCTTGATAGTCATATGATGAACGATTTCTGCACCCGGTTTTCTGTTTCACCATCTGAGATCAAATGGCATAACATGGCTGTGGATCCCTGGGCTGGCCCGGTATACCGGACAGGGTTCCGTTCACTGATCCCGGCCTACGAGCAACAGGGTCTCTTTATGGCAGGGATGTTTTCGCTGACAAATTATCCCGAGAGAAGTATGGAGGGATCCATCCGTGCAGGATCCGAAGTAGCTGAGTGCGTCAAAACCCGGAGTACCGATGGCCGAACCTGAAGTGACCGTTATCATTCCCGTTTTTAATGACCACCACTCACTTGAGATTGCCATCCCTGGATCTGTTGATCTCCTGTCCCGGATAACAAATGGTTTTGAACTGATTATTGCAGAAGATGGTAGTACTGATGGGAGCGCTGAACTTGTGCGCCAGTACGAACACCAGGATACCCGTATTCATCTTCTCCACAGTGACGAGCGTTTGGGAAGGGGTAAAGCGCTTACCCGGGCGATTTATCAGTCCAAAGGAAAAATTGTCTGTTATTATGACGTTGATCTCGCGACAGATATGCAACATCTTCCCGAGCTTATAGGTGCCATCCGTGAAGGGGCAGATATTGCAACCGGATCGAGGCTTATGCCCGGAAGTGATATTGTCCGGACGGGGGGTCGCGAGATAGCGAGTCGTTCGTATAATTTTCTGGTCAGGTTATTTCTGGGAAGCAGGTGTTACGATCACCAGTGCGGTTTTAAAGCATTCAATAAAGAATACATCCTCCCTGTACTCCCTGCTGTACGCTCGAATCACTGGTTCTGGGACACTGAACTTCTCGTCCGCTCACAGCGTAATGGGTGCCGTCTCGTTGAGTTTCCGGTTCGCTGGCGGGCCGGTAAAGGGACTACCGTGAAAATGAAAGACGTTTTTGAGATGGGTTCATCGATCCTGATGTTGTGGTGGCAGATTCATGTATCGGAAAATTAGCGCAATCATTGTCCCGACGGTAATAGCCGCAGGTATCATTATTTATATGCTGTACAGCGTCAGGGATAAGATCCTTATCGCAATCCAGCACCTTACACCGGAATATCTGTTACTCGGCATTTTAATCTGTCTTTGTGCATGGTGGTTGCGCGGATGGCGGTACCATATGATACTGCAAAGCCTCAATTATCGCGTTACTGTCGTTGTAGCAACCGCATGTGTCTTTGTGAGCCAGACTGCAAACATCATTGTTCCTGCCCGGCTCGGAGATTTTGTTCGGGTATTCATACTGAAGCACGAATATAATACGACATACTCAGAAGGAGTTTCCTCACTCGTAGTTGAGCGTGTTTTTGATATTGTTACAGTGGCATTTCTCGGTGCGATATCCCTGTTCTTTGTCCTGAATGCACCGCCATGGGTCATTTATCTTGTTGTACTGCCGCTCGTTGCAGGAGCGATGTTTTTCGGAATTTTACTGTGTATCGGGAAATATTCTTCGAAAAACCGGTACATCCAGATCCTGCTGACCATGCTCCACGAGATTAAACGGGCATCGCTATCAGTACGTTCAATAATTGCTCTGGGATCCACTTCGATAGTCATCTGGTTCCTTGATATTTTCGTCTGCGTCGCAGTAATCATGATGTTCCAGGAGCAGATCCCATTTGCCGTCGTCGTTCTTGCAATCGTAATCGGAAATCTCGTTAAAGCAGTGCCATTAACACCCGGGGGGATCGGAACCTATGAACCAGCGCTTACCGCGACATTCTTCCTGTTTGGTGTGCCCTATGACCTCGCCGTCCTGATTGCCGTTATCGACCATCTGATCAAGAACCTAATAACCCTCGCAGGTGGCATCGTATCGATCTATTACCTCGGGGACTGGGTCATCCCGAGTATCCGTACTGCACTTGATTCAAAACTTGGAGGGGGAGATAAGTCCTGAGCGTTGAACAGCAGGTTATTTCGGTACTAAGCTGGCTCGTTGTCATTACCCTGCTCCAACTTTCTTTCTATCCTTCACTGAAAAAAACGTTTAATAGCTTTGCATTTCCGGTCTCATTCTCCGCATCGCTCCTTGTATTTACCATTCTTTCCTGGTACTGCGGGCTCATGCGGCTACCCATACAGGTTGCCCTTATCCCGTTTCTGGCACTTTTCTTATTCCATCTCTATCACCGTCACTATTCTTTGGATGGTCTCAAAGCAGAATGGCACTGGGAGATGCTGTTTCTCATCTGTTTTTTCCTGATGCTTGATGTGCGGTTTGTTAACCCCACCATATCCTATGCAGAAAAATTCATGGACCACGCGTTTCTCGCATCAGTAATGCGCAATCCGGTGGTACCACCGCTTGACCCATGGTTTGCCGGAGGGTCTCTGAATGTCTATTATTACCTTGGATACTGGATGTTCGGATGCCTGGGCATTGTCACCGGTGTCCCATCGAATATTGCATTCAACCTTGCTTTACCAACAATCTTTGGTCTTGCAGCGATCAACCTCTATGCCATAGGGTCCCTGTTACTGGAAAAATTCGGGTGGTTGCCCCTCCTTGTTCTTTTTATTCCAAACCCATCGTTCTTTTATCAGCTTGCACTGGGAAAAGCACTGAATACGGTGTTATGGGATAGTACCCGGACAATCACCAATACCATCAACGAATACCCCCTCTTCTCATTCATATGGGGGGATGTCCATGCCCATGTAGTGTCGCAGTTCAACCAGGTATTTTTGATCTTCCTGCTTCTCTTTGCTTATAAACGCTGGGAGTTCCTTGAATCACGGGGAAAGTGGCTTACCTGTATTTTTTGTGCACTCAGTCTTGGCTCCATGCCGCTGTTGAATACATGGGACGTCCTGATATACGCGCCGATAACACTCGTATTTGCAGCACTGATCATCTGGAGGGGCAGGGCAGATGCTGCCGGTATTTTATCGTGGTGGAACCTGCTGACTATCCCGCCGCTCGCCTTCCTGTGCTATCTACCGTTCTACATCCAGTTGAAGACAAATACCGGCGGTCTCTCGATTGTTCACCTTCCATCAAACCCCTATGAGTTCCTGCTGGTAAATGGACTGTTCATTGCGATATTTATTGCATTTCTCTGGCGCGACATACTAAAGCGGCCATATTTTCTCCTTGCCGTGATTCCGTTTGTAATCACGGGCTATGTCGCTGCGGCGATTGCTGTTATCCCGCTCATCTATTTCATCACACGCAAGGACCACTATGTCACCGGGATCCTTGCCATTATCGGGCTTTTTATTTTGATCTTCTGCGAAATTTTTTATCTTAAAGATAACATGGGGGATACCTACTTCCGGATGAATACTATCTTCAAGTGTTATCTTCCCGCATGGATCATGTTAGGAACTGCGGCGTTTTCCATGGTCGGGAAATGGCTGTCTGAAAGCAGGTGGATCCCGGACACTTCAGCCCGGAATACTGCTACAGCGACTGCTATCGTGATCATCATTCTCTTCCTAATCCCGTTTATAATACCGTTCACCCCGAATTACGGAACAGGAACTCTCGACGGACTCGCATATCTCGAAAACTCGCATGCCGGAGATGCCGGAGCGATCACCTGGCTGCGGGCATTGGAAGGTGACGAACGTATTGTTGAGGCTGAGGGGGGAGACTATACCTACTACTCGCGGGTATCATCCTTCACCGGGATCCCTGCAATTATCGGAATGCCATTTCATGAATACATGTGGCGGGGTGATGACACGGGCTGGTTCAGCACGCGACCGGGGGATATAAAATCAATCTACCAGGAACCTGAAAAGACCGTCATGCTCATGAAAAAATACAATGCCACCCTTCTCTACATTGGCAATGCTGAGCGAGAGCGGTACGAAGTTAATATTCCGGCAACCGGTCTTGAGAAAGTATATTCTGCAGGCGGAACCGAAATTTACCGGCTTACCGGATAACCGGCATCGGGTATAATGTGTACAAAAATAACAAAAAAATCGAATGTATTTTTTATTCCCAACCAATAGTTCACAAACCTTTATTTCCGCTCCTGATGAAATGATATGGCTGCATCATTGCTGACTTATGAGTAATGAAGGAGCATTCTACTCCTGAATGAGGTGAGTTATGGCAAAAGGTTACGTTAAAACACAGGCTCCGGAAGAGCTTCAGAACAAGGC
>JAPKXT010000221.1 GCA_026394695.1 Methanoregula sp. | reverse complement strand
TTTTGTAATCCTCTCAAATACCTGCTTTACCCGTATAAAATGTAAAAAGAGGCTGATCGTTTCTATCAGGGATCTTTCCCGGTATCTCGCGGATGGTCATCACCGATGATCTCTGCTACCCTACCCACCTGACCCCCTTTCAACCTTACTTTGATCCCGTGCGGGTGGGAGAGCGAGCTGGTCAGGATCTCCTGCACGATACCCCGTGTCTTTTTGTTGCTGCGCTGATCCTCTTTCCGGATAATATCTACGGCAAGCCCAATCCGGATCGAGCCCCGTTGCCGTCCATTCCTGTGTGGTTCCATGATCTTGGTTTTCCGACCGGTGCATTGAATTTGAACTACTAAGTCTGCAGTATTGATGGGAGGAGGGGGAGATAAAAATATCAGGTTGAGGGCCGGGGGGTATCATAGGTCCCGATACCACTTGTCAATGTACCGTTCATGGTCTCCCAGCCATCGTGGGATCCGGACATCTGCAGGCTGGTCACCGATGTGAACTCATTGGACCCTGGCTCAAAAATGTTCCAGCTGTTTCTCCCGACAATAGTCGAAGTAATATTCACCAATGCATCCGGTGCAGCCTCGTAATCAGCATACAGTGAAGTGACATAATGATAGCACTGCGGGGCTTCCTTACCAGCGGAACTGACCGGAGGGCATGCAACCGGCTGGAGGTCCCTGACCGGGTGGAACAGGGCACTGTTGTTGACCGGGTCCCGGGTATTGATCACTGTGTCTGATTGCATCTCCGAGGACAACGTGATGGTAAAGGGATTGACCGCGTTTGGTCCCCCGGAGGGTTTGATTGCAGGTGTGGTGATCCTGACTAACGTTGCTTTACCCGTGTCATAGAGTATTACTATCCAGTCATCGGGTAGCCCCGTAATATCGTGTGCGCTGAATCGTGCCACAATGGGGGAATTGCCCAAAGGATCTGCCGGTACCGGGATAAAGAGCGTCACATTGGAAAGCTTCGAATCCGTAGTGATGGTGCAGGTGTAGGAATACGTGCTGGATAACGAGTTCAGGAACGCAGATTCCACTACTATCTGGTAGGCAACTACTGATGTGAATGCACTAAGAATGACGATCAACAGGCCGAGTGAAATTTTGATAATTTTATCCATGGAAATACTCCTCCTTTTCTGGTGATATCAGCGAAAAATCTCATATATTTTTCCTGTATGCTTTGCAGCATATCTTTTCAGGTAAGAGAAGTATTGATAGGGAGTGATTGAATACCTGTCGATGAAAAGCCAGCGTGCGTCTCTTCTGAATGGGGGATTTCGTCTGGTATGGATCACCATGCCTATATGGTTGTGAGAAAAAGAAAAGATCATGAATACCCTGCCAACCCTCGTGCTCGGTAACGTCACCCTTCCGGCAGGGCGCGTTGTGGATATCACTCTTGCCGGTGACAGGGTTGCTCATGTGGGTGCAGGTCAGGGTTCAACAGAGTGTGTTAATTGTGCCGGATACCTTGTAGTCCCGGCAGCAATCGACATGCATGTGCATATGCGGGGGGGAACACAGTCGGCAAAGGAAGACTGGAAGAGCGGCAGTATGAGTGCACTTGCCGGGGGCGTGACCGTTGTTGTGGACCAGCCCAACACCCTGCCTCCCATCGATACTCCCCGGCGACTGGGGGATCGTGTCTGCGATGCACAGGTAAACTCCCAGTGCAATTTTGCCATCAACAGCAGTGTGATGGAAAAGACTCCCCTGGAGGAGATGTATCGGGCAGGAGCCATGGCATTTGGCGAGACGTTTTTCGCTCCGTCCAGTTACGGGGAAGCGATCGGCGATGCAAGCCTGAGCCGGGTAATGGAGCGTATTCATGCACTTGATGGTCTCCTTACAATTCATGCCGAGGAGGTTTCAGAATCACCACCCGACAGCGGTTTGCTCTCGCATGACCAGGTCAGATCACCCGAAGGTGAACTGCGGGCAGTAAAAGCAGTGCGGCGATTAAACAAGAGCGGGTGCCGTCTCCACTTCTGTCATATCAGCACAAAGAGATCTATTGACGCCGCATCTGGTTCGGTTGAGGTGACTCCTCATCATCTCTTCCTATCTTTGGAAGATTTTGAGAACACCGATCCCTTTGGGAAAGTGAACCCCCCGCTCCGCAATGAAAAGGAGCGAAAGCAACTCTTTTCACGGTGGGACAGGATCGATATCATTGCCTCCGATCATGCTCCTCATACCCGCGCAGAAAAATCAGGGGATTTTTCCCGTGCCCCGAGCGGTATGCCCGGTGTTGAGACCATGATGCCGCTTCTCATGGCACGGGTCATTGAAGGTAAAATCTCCCTGCAGTCAGTGATTGAAAAAACGTCCTTTAAGCCGGCGGAGGTGCTGGGAATTCCCCGGACCGGTTTCAGCGTGGGGGACCGTGCGGATTTTGCCATTTATCCAAAAATTCCAGGCCCGATCACCACCGAAATGCTGCATAGTAAATGTGACTGGACACCATTTGAAGGCCATATGGCCCTCTTCCCCAAAACGGTTATCATGGGCGGAAAGATTGTGTACCATGACGGAGAATTTTTTACGCCGGACCCCCACTGGTTTTCCGGAAAAGGTCTCATTAAAAATACCATAACTACCCGGCTGTAGTTCGCCATGCGTCCACATTTAGTGACTCCATAGTCGTATTCGCCTCATCCCCAAGTGCTAAATAGCAAAAAACAAAATGGATACTGCCGATACAGCGCATCCATAGGTCCCCGGGTGATTGATTGACAAGCGTCTGTATGTGATCCACGGGACAACCCGGATGCGCGACAGGCAGCGCCCGGCAGGGTTTAAACACAGGTGAAGAACGGCAGCATGCCACTGGTGATCCAGGTGCGTTAATGCCGGGCAACATTCCTTT
>JAPKXT010000217.1 GCA_026394695.1 Methanoregula sp. | reverse complement strand
GCACGACCTCGTTTTGTCTCTTGTGTTCCCCGCAAATCTGGCAGGGAAATGTTTCCGGATCAGCCATCCCCTTTTCCTCTTACAACCATCTATGGATCTGCGATCAATATATAGGGAAAGGAGCGTTCAGGATCACACCGGAGGTGCCTTGCGACCCGGGGAGATTGTGACTGGTTGCATATCAGAATTGCTTTAAAAGGCTGAGCGGTACCGGTTGGGGAGGTTACGACGGGGGGGAGATTCCGGCCACCGGAGACCTGCGCTCCCTCCACCCTACATATCCGTCGTAGACTTTCTTTCTGTAAGGAGCGGGGGGTGGTGCTGAACGAAAGGAAGGGCTGTTTTGGTTATTGAAAATGCATATTGGATGCGGGTGAGCTCCGGAGTAAGGGTATTATTATATCCCCGCTATATTACTTCGTGGTGAATATTACCATGAAAACAGAGGATGATACTAAAACAGTTGATGATACTATTGAGAACCTGAAGATTTGCAAAAAGTATTGTGGAGCTTGTCCGACATTCAAGGGTAACAATCTTTCAGAATCTCCACCCAATGCACTATTCTGCGCACGAGGAAAATCATCGATTCCATCAGAAGTAAAAACGATCAGTTGCTATTGTCCGGCGTGTGAGATATTTACGAAATACAAGCTCATCGTCGGTTACTTCTGCGTTAATAGATGAAGTAATAATATATTTTTTTCCCGATTTGGTTACTGTTGCTGGGACGGGGTGAAGACCCGCCGGTCCCGATATCTTTATTGTCCCGTTAAAATCACACAACAACTAACCATGCCGCCAGCCGCTGTCAGAACGATCCGCGACCAGATTTTCTGGCAATATGCAAAACTCATCGCAAAATCTTCCGGGCTCGAAGGCCAGCGGGGATTCCCGATGAGCCGGTTTACCCAGCTCCGGGACGGAAAGATCATCTGGTCATCAACAATCCGGGAATGGCTGCGGAAGCATGAGAAACCGGATGAGTGTATTTACTGCGGAGCAAAAGGCCCGTTGACCTTCACAGCGGTGACCGCCAACAACCCTGCGAACCCATCCTTGCTGGCGGTCCTGTCAACTATTCGTCATTTTTTTGATATCGACGAGAGCCAGGCACGGGGTCCTTCGGCCCGGGTGCGGCTCTCGAAGATCGCCGTCCTGATGTAATTGATGGACCACCCATCACGGAAGCTATCCTGTATTTCTCTCCTGGTTATCCTCCTCGGACCGTATCCGCCGGGCTCCAGTTCGCTGAAGCAGAGCATGAAGTATTTCCCGGCCGGGGACAGGATGGCTGCAAGGTTATCCACAAAGACCGGGCGGTCTTCATCGGAGAGGGTATGGAAGAGCCCGGAATCGGTGGCGGTATCGAACTTCCTGTTAAGCTTGGAGAGGCCAAGTGCGTCCAGGACAAGAAAATGCACCTGGAGTCCTCTTCCGTCAGCCTTCTCCCTTGCCTTCTGGATCGCCAGGGGGGAAGAGTCGATCCCCCATACATCATATCCTTTCCCTGCAAAGAAGAGGGCATGATCTCCTGTCCCGCATCCTATGTCCAGGACAGATCCTGACATCTCTCCCCTCCGGACCAGCTCAACGAACTCCTTCTGGGGGCGGCCGATGTCCCAGGGAGGTGTACCCCTGTATGCCGAGTCAAAGAAATCCATACTTCACCATAGCTCCTGATATGCTTATCATTATTTCTTCGAGGACACTGCAGCACACCGGGGCACCACTATCCGGCCGGCATTTCACCGACTACAGCATCAACTGTTGTTACCAGTACGATTCCCATGACTACCCGGGGACCCTGCAAGCGGGGGAAGAAGTATCAAAATGCGTTACCAAAAAAATGCTGCGACGGATAAGGCCCAGTTTCTAATCCTATCACGTTATATTTATTGGAATCAGAAAACACAAAAAATTATGACAGTACGATCCCAGTAACGTGACCGTATGAATCATAAACACGAAGTTCGGCTGGACTGTTAAAAATCAAATAATACCTACATCGTTTCTTAAGAAAAAGAGAGGATACTACTCTATAACACAACCCCCGCCAGATGCAGGATTATCACAATGATCACGCCCACCAATCCACCAATTGCCGAGACCAAAATAGTGATCCAGTCGATCGGGAGATCGGTAGCTCCAAAAAGTCTCATTATATGAAATAGGTTTAAAAGAAAGAGGATGATGACCCCTACGATAGCGTTGACAACCAGGGCTACGAACTTTTTAAAGAGGAAATAGATAATAATTTCCACCACAATTGCGAGTATGATGCCGACAATAGAACCAAATATAT
>JAPKXT010000150.1 GCA_026394695.1 Methanoregula sp. | reverse complement strand
CTACGGGGTTGTTGCACCCGATATGCTGCTCTTTTGGTACCCGGGAGATACGTGGATCGCAGCTGCGGCACTTTACCTGCTCATATTGTGTGGTCTGGCGGTTATCGTATCAACGATAGCGGGTATCGCTGCGGTGAACCTCTATACGTATGCAAAGACCGGCCGGATGCCCCGGGATACCTGAAGGAAACAGGGAGGGTAGCAAACTCGTCTGATAACTCTTTTTTTGAGATGATCCGAAAATAGCAAGGCTGGTGCCCCCACAGATCTTTTTCGCAAAGTTCGTACGTTCAGGGGATCCGGGATTTGAGTATCAAACCCGCTCTTGGCTTGGCAGCCTTTTAATCACGAAAAAAAACTACATCAGGGTCAACGGGGGCTTCCTTAGGTAGCGATTGTTGTTTATCTCCTAGAAGTATAGGGGCATTGGCCCCATCAACGTATGAGAGGATAACCCGAGTTACCCACTCATATTGATAAAGGACCCTTTATTTGGTGATATCAAGGTTGGCGGAATGCTCGTGCATTAAGAGCAGGATATTTTTATGCTCATCCAAATCGTCCTTGACGAGACCCACCCTGAGATCGACAGTACGGATTTTCCCGCTTTTCATTTTGATGACAGCAAGCGGAGGGAGGTAGTTCATAGCATTGAGCGAGAGCACCTTGCTGAGTGTATCATCAGGCAGTCCGTCGATTTTGGAGAACGTGATATCGAGGACATCAAAGATATTGTTTCCCACCATCTCATCGACCTTCCATCCCGTGAAAACCTCGGCAGAAGGGCTTGCGTAAACAATCCTGTCTTTGAGATCGATGATTATGCCGGGATCTGACAATTTTGTGAGCGCCAGCTCAATATTTTCGCGGTGAGTCCCGACACGGTCGCGCAGCCGGCGTTTGTAGATGGCAAGCTCAATGTTGGAATAGAGTTCGCGGGGGTTGTAGGGCTTGACAAGGTAGCTGTGGGACCGGGTCTTTAATGCCCGTTTGACTGTCTCATCATCAGCATACGCTGTGAGAAAAATAACCGGGATATCGGCGAATTCGTTGATCTTCTCGGTCGCCTCAATGCCGTCCATATCACCTTTGATATGGATATCCATGAGGATCACGTCGGGAGTGGTCTCGGTTGCAAGGCGGATCGCTTCCTTTCCCGTATAGGCCATACCAGTGACCACGTATCCCATCTTTTTTAGAACTGCCTGTAACGAAAGAGCAACAACTCCCTCGTCTTCAACAATAAGTATCTTTTTTGGCTGAATACCTCTCACCCCTTTATAACTCGAACGTCTCTGCTGACGCTATTTCATTATACTAGGGTATAGCGGTGAAATCCTATATATACTCAATGGATTCTGCGTGAGGATGACACAAACTATCCTTCGCCCCAATGCTCCATTGTATCATGGAACCGGATATTCCTGATCGGCATCATTTATTACTCCTGCCAGATGACATAACCATACAGTCAGCGCACGGATCAGTAGTGATGGCGCAGGAGAACGTGCTTTCATGAATAACATCCCCAGGTCAAAAGTCATCTTGCTCATGATGACATTGGGCATTACTCTTGTAATCTTCCTGACAACGATCTTTTCTTTAAAGAGCGGTTTTCAAGACATCTTCCCGTACTTTTACATCCTCCCGATCCTTCTGCTCGCGTATATATTTCCACGGTATTCGGTCTATTTCACCATCATTCTGGGGTGGGTGTATCTCGGGCTTGTCTATCTCTACGGAGACTTCGATATCCGGCTCTATGCAACAAGCAGCGCCTGGTTCTACATCTTTGTGACCATCGGTGTGCTCTTCTCATCGAAGGTTGAGGAGCTGAACCAGGGCCGCAAATACCGGGGGATCTTTACCAATTCACAGGCCGGAATCTTTACCTTTGACCGCGAGCAGGGAGTCATGACAGAGATCAATGAAAAGGCTGCACGGATGCTCGGGTACGAGACCACGGAATTACGCAATGCCCTGGTTTCGCTCCTGTGGACTGATACTCCCGAACGAGAGCAGCTCTTTGCCATGCTTGATGCGCAATCACGGTTATCAGATATCGAGATGGCATTTACGAGAAAAGATAATACGACCTTGTGGGGGATACTTTCAGTATCTGCAGGCCCGGAGGCTGCTGTAATCTGTTCGGTTGTGGACATCACTGAAAGAAAAAAGATGAAAGACGTGCTTGACGAGTCTGAGTTGCGGTACCGCACCCTCTTTGATTTTGCCAGCGATGCTATCCTTATCCATGACATTGACGGCCGGATTTTTGAAGCCAACCGGAGCGCCTGCGAACTGTTCGGTTTCTCCCGTGAACAAATTTTATCGATAACTCTTCATGAAATTGACCCGGAAGCATATGCCCACCTGCAGGCAACGCTGATCCGTACTCTTCATACAACGGTAACGACGTTTGTTGAGACAGATCTTAAGAACCGTGACGGGCGTGTGGTCCCGCTTGAGATCAGCAGCCGCCCGATCCCGTACCTTAGCGGGAGTGCAATTATCAGTATCCTGCGGGACGTGACCGGGCAAAGAAAAGCCCGGGCAGCACTGGTCGAGAGCGAAAAGCGATACCGTACACTGGTCAACCAGCTGCCCGATTACATACTTGTCCACCGTGATGGTGTCATCCAGTACGTCAACCCGCCTGCTGCCTTGGTTCTGGGATATGATCCTTCCGGTATTGTGGGAATGACGCTTGACCGGTTCATTTCTCCCCATTCCCTTCCGGTCGTTGCCAGCGCGATGAAGCGCCGGAAGGCAGGTGAAACGGTTGGATTCTACGAGATCACAATCCTTACCCGTGACGGCGGCCAGCGGGCCGTGATTGTTAAGGGTGTCGATATCCTGTATGACGGGATACCAGCGACCCTGAACGTGCTGACTGATATCACCGAACTCAGACAGGCCGAAGAAGCGCTTTACTCAAGCGAAGAGCGGTACCGGAAGATTGGCGATCTTATCCAGTTCGGGGTCTGGATGGCGGATGCCGAAGGGGATTTTACCTACCTCTCGCAGTCATTTCTTGACCTGCTTGAAATGCCATTTACAGAGTGCATTAACGGTGGCTGGATGAAACGCCTCTCCGCTCAGGACCGGGACAGGACAGCCAATGACTGGAAACAGTGTGTCCGGTCCAGCTGTTCCTGGGACTATGAGTACCGGATCACCAGCAAATCTGGAAAGGATACCTTCGTGCTCAGCCGGGGGGCACCCATCTATGACAGCCGCGGAAAGATCACAACATGGGCGGGGATACACTTCGATATCACTGACCTGCGTCGCTCTGCCAACAAGCTTGAGGCTTCGCTCCGGGAAAAAGAGATCATCATAAAAGAGGTTCACCACCGGGTCAAGAACAACATGCAGGTGATATCGGGGTTCCTCCTGCTCCAGTCCCAATACCTTACCGATCCGAAATCAATCCAGATGATGGAGGACGCTCAGCAGCGGGTCAAGACCATGGCCCTTGTGCACGAGCGGCTGTACCAGAGCCGGAGTCTTGAGTTCATCGATTCTGCCGATTATATCAGGAGCTTGGTTGGCGACCTCCTGAACGCATCGACACTTACAACGGTGGTCGAGACCGAAGTGGAGGTTGACCATATCCAACCTGCACCTTGGGGATGAGCACCGGGTCCACCTCACTGTCAGTGATGACGGTGTTGGCCTGCCTGCGGATTATAAGGAGAGGAGTGTAACAACCCTGGGAACACAACTGGTAAAAGTGCTTGTCGGGCAGCTGGGCGGTGAGATGACGGTGGAAAGCAGCAACGGGGCAAAGTTCATAATCAACTTCCCGGAAAAATTCTGAAATGATACTCCCGCTACGCTTTTTTTGTGTATTTCCGGGACGGGTCCACCGGGAACAATGAAATGAAGGATATTGAAATGCCCGGTCAGATGCTGCGAGCAAAGGCATATCATGAGTGAATATCTGTTAATTACATAGTGAGCACCATGGCGGGTCATCAGAATAAAAAGAGTAACGAATTTACCATCACCCGCATCTTCGATGCGCCGCTTAAACTCGTGTGGAAAACATGACAAAAATACCGGCACTGACATTTGGTCGTGCTTTCTTCGTCCTCGTCCTCGTGGGTATCACCATCGCCGTCGCGGTCGTCCTGAACAGCAGCGGCCTGCCGGCAGGTAACGGGGCCGGCACCGGGACACTGACCGGCAACGTTTCCATCGGCCCGCTCTGCCCGGTTGAGCCGTGCATAGTTCCCTACGACCGGACTGTCGCTGCGTACGCGGCACGCCCGATCACCATCTCAACACCAGCAGGTACTGTTGTCGCATCAGTGATTGCCGACCCGGAGACCGGCTATACGGTTGTCCTGAAGCCGGGGACGTACGTGGTCGATATCCCGCACAAGGGAATCGGCGGGAGCCGGGAGCTGCCAACAACCGTGACAATCCGGAGAGATGAAACGGTCCGGCTCGATATCTCCATCGATACCGGGAGCCGGTAGCGGACACACCTGATGAGGGGGTAGAGCTCGGTGGGCAAGTAAGGTTGAATAGGAAAAACAATGGAAATCTCTATCCAGAAATCTGATCCTTATTGGCATCGGTTCGCAGATTGGACTTAAATCATAACGGTAAAAACAATTCGGCTTTTTTGTTGTCAGGGATAATAACTTCCTCGTTTATCAGCACCCCAAAACTGTTTTCGTTCAGTTTCTCTATCTTGTTCTGGATATACTGGGAAAAATAC
>JAPKXT010000033.1 GCA_026394695.1 Methanoregula sp. | reverse complement strand
GGAGTTCCTGCCCGTGTTGGCCGCAACGGCATCCTGAATATCGAGGAATGGAACCTGGATGCATGGGAGAATGCAAAGATGAAAGAAGCGGGACAGTTTGTAAAAGACCTCTGTACCCGGGGGGTGTCCTGAAATGGCGTCCCAATCACTACAGTCAGCCAGCTGTGTGAATGCTAGCCGCACACTTGAAGAATTTTCCGGCGTAAAAATTGCTATCAATCAGGTAGAGTACAGCAGGGCGCCGTACGGTCCGATCATTCACATCTTTGGCCGCAATACAAAGGGAAAAGCAGTCCGGCTCGATGTGACAGGGTTCAGGCCGTATTTTTACATACCGGAAGACGAGGCGGCGTCAAAGCCGATTCCCCCACAGGCGACGCTCGAGCCCGATACTGCATACCGCTCGATCCGGGGCGAGTCCCTCCGGCGGCTCTACACCCAGCAGCCTACCGATGTCCGCGATATCCGGGACCGGTACCGGCACTTCGAAGCCGACATACCGTTTGCGACCCGGTTCATGATCGACTGCGGGTTGACCGGCGGAGTGTCCGTGCAGTCGCCAACAGTTGACTTTAAAGATCTCGCACCCGCCGGGGGGGTGTCTGTTCCCGTTATAACTGTGGACTATAAGGATCTCAAACCCGCCGAAGTGGACGCTCCTGCCAGATCCTGTATCATCGATATCGAATGCGAAGACGAGCGGGGTTTCCCGGACCCCCAGCGGGATGCAATCATCTGCATTACTTCGTTTGACTCATTCAAGAATGATTATATGACGTTCCTTCTGGTAGGGGGAGGAACGCCGATCTCTATCGCTGAACAGCAGGCAGCTGGCGGACTTACGAATGGGTGTTTCCGGAAAGGCACCCATTCAATTTGCACCTACGGTGACGAAAGTTCAATGCTCCGAGCGTTCATTGCGTACATAACCGAACGGGATCCGGACGTCCTCTCCGGCTGGAACTTCACTGAGTTCGACATGCGCTACATTACAGACAGGATGCTGGCTCTCAAGCTTCAGCCGTCCCAGCTCGCACGACTCTCCGGGATGTCTGACCGCAGTGCGCTGCGGGGCCGGGCCCTTTTCGATCTCCTCACGGCATACAAGAAGATGCACCTGAACCAGAAGGAGTCTTACCGGCTTGACGCGGTAGCCCTCGAAGAGGTCCACGAGCAGAAGGTCAGGTACACCGGGACGATCTCGGGCCTCTGGAAGAATTCGCCAGCACTCCTTGTCGAGTATAACTTCAAGGATGTCGAACTCTGCGTCAAGATCAACAAAAAAGACAACATCATCGAGTTCTACCGGGAGATTGCCCGTTACGTAGGCTGCCCATTGGACAAGACTCTTAACTCATCGAGCGTCGTCGATGTCTTTGTCCTACGGAAAGCATTCGGGAGATACGTTCTGCCCTCAAAAGGGTTTGTTAATGCCGAAGAGTTCGAAGGGGCGACAGTCTTCGAGCCGAGCAGGGGCGTGAGGGAAAACGTGGTGGTGCTGGACTTAAAATCCCTATACCCAATGGCGATGATGACGATCAATGCGTCAATGGAAACCAAGGACCCTGAGGGCGAGCTCCGGGCACCAAATGGGATCCGGTTCCGTAAGCAGCCTGACGGGCTGACGCGGACTATCATATCGGAACTACTCAAGGAGCGGGATGAGAAGAAGGCACTCCGTAACACTTTTGAATTCGGCTCACCGCAGTACATCCTTTACGATATGCAGCAGAACGTACTGAAAATAATCATGAACACCTACTACGGCGTGAGCGGGTACCCGCGGTTCCGGCTCTTCGACCGGGAGATAGGTTCTGCGGCAACTTCGGTCGGACGTGCGATCATCGAACACACCCGAACCGTGATCGAGCAAATGGGCTTCAAAGTGATCTATGGGGATACAGATTCCTGCATGGTCCAGCTCTCAAAAGATCTCGACAAGGAGCAAACCATTGCGACTGCCAAAACGATAGAGAAGCGTCTCAACGAAAGTTATAAGGATTTTGCCAAAAACGAGCTCAATGCAGATGTGCATTTCTTCTCCATCAAATTCGAGAAGATTTATGCCCGGTTCTTCCAGGCAGGCAAGAAGAAACGGTACGCGGGGTCCCTTGTCTGGAAAGAGGGAAAGGATGTCAAAGAGGTCGATATCGTGGGCTTTGAGATCCGGCGCAGCGACACTCCTCAGATCACGAAGGATGTACAGCAGCGCGTAATGGAGATAATCCTAGATGGAGAAGGGAAAGAAGAGATTCGAAAATATCTGATAGAGGAAGTAAAAAAATATCGGGCGGGAGAGTATCCCCTGGATGTGATCGGTATACCCGGCGGAATCGGGAAGGATCTCAATGATTATGACATAGATGACGCACATATTCGTGGTGCGAAATATTCGAATGACCACCTCCGAACCGAATTTGGAAAAGGTAGTAAGCCGAAGAGGGTATACATCAAAAGTATTGACCCCTCAGGCATCTCGGGATCTAAATATCCCCCGACCAATGTGATCTGCTTTGAATATGGCGATCAGGTTCCAAAAGAATTTCATGTTGATTTAGATTTGATGTTAGAAAAAACCTTACAACAACCAATTTCCCGTATCATCGAAGCTCTCGGATGGGAGTGGAATGAACTTTTAGATCCAAATAAAAAAATTACGACCGCAACAACATTCGCTCAGTGGGGGTCATGAGTAAGTGATCGACACAAATTACAACAACGTTTCGATGTCATTGGCTGCGTATAAATCAAAAAAATCTACATTCGGTGGTGTTTTTTAGATCTCTGTCCAACGTTTTCCATCCAAATTTTTAGATATAATTCGATGAATTTGTGTTTTAATTTTTGATGAATACCCATTGTCTCATAAAATTCAACATCTCCTTTGAGATCAGAAGAACTATCAGAAGCAGTATTAATTGTAAATGACCTACGGGATGAAGAGGACTATACTTTACCATAAGTAATAGTGACCTTTTTCACAAAAAGAACACTCAGTAGAGGTTGATGTTTGGAAAACATCCTTTCTACTTCTCAATAGGGCGCTTCTTACTCTCTTTTAACCGTTCATGCAGTTTTTTAATCTGTTCCCGCAGGGCAATCGCCCGTTCGAAATCGAGGCTCTCAGCTGCATCCCGCATCTGCTTCTCGAGCTCGATAACGACATTGGGAATCTCGGGACGGGGCACATGTCTGGTATCCTTGATCTCAACTTCTTTTTCCTTGACCGGTTTTTTAATCGTCTGCGGGATGATGTGATGCTCCGTGTTGTAAGCCACCTGCAGGTCCCGCCGCCGTTTTGTTTCGGCAATTGCACGCTTCATCGAATCGGTCATGACATCGGCATACAGTACAACATTTGCGTTGACATTCCGTGCCGCACGCCCGATGATCTGGATCAGGCTCCGGGCATCGCGGAGGAACCCTTCCTTGTCAGCATCAAGGATACCGATGAACCCGACCTCCGGGATGTCAAGTCCTTCCCGCAGGAGATTGATCCCGACGAGAACATCGAATTTTCCGAGCCGGAGCTCGCGTATGATCTCGCTACGCTCAAGCGTTTGGATCTCGGAGTGGAGGTAGCGTGTCCGTATACCATGGTCAGCAAGGAACTCTGAGAGTTCTTCTGCAAGTTTTTTGGTGAGCGTGGTGATGAGAACCCTGTCACCCCGTCTGATGGTCGCCTTCACTTCACGGATCACGTCATCGGTCTGCCCCCCAATCGGGCGCACTTCGACGTTGGGGTCTACGAGCCCGGTTGGGCGGATAATCTGCTCCACCAGCCGGGCGGATCTTTTGATCTCATAATCGCCGGGTGTTGCTGAAACAAAGACCACGTTCCCCATGTACTGCTCGAACTCGGCAAACTTCAGCGGGCGGTTGTCGTACGCACTCGGGAGGCGGAAACCATAATCGATCAGCGCTTTTTTCCGCGAGCGGTCACCGTTATACATGCCATGCAACTGGGGGATGGTCTGGTGGCTCTCATCGATGATCATTAAGAAATCATCGGGAAAATAATCGAGCAGGCAGTAGGGTTTCTCACCGGCTTTTCTTCCGTCGAAATGGCGGGAGTAATTCTCGATCCCCTTGCACGAACCTGTCTCTTCGATCATCTCGAGATCAAAACGGGTCCTTTGTTCGAGCCGGTGTGCCTCGATCATCCCGAGCGTAGGTAATACCTCTTCGAGTTCCTTTTTAATCGATGCAATCGCTGTCTTGCGTGCACCTTCCGGGGTTACGAAGTGCCGGGCAGGATAGATATAGAAATATTTCATCTGCTCGACATTTACGCCGCTGGTTTTGTCGACCTCGGCGATACGTTCGATCCTGTCGCCGAACAGCTCGATCCGGATAATGTTATTGAGGTAACCGGGTACAACATCGATCGTATCTCCCTTGACCCGGAACCTGCCGGGCATCAGTTCGAGATCATTTCGTTCAAACAGGATATCGAGCAGACGACTCATTATCTCATTGCGGGTGATTGTCTGGCCTGCCGAGAGCTCAAATCCCATATTCCGGAAGTTTTCCGGGTTACCAAGTCCAAAGATGCAGGAGACAGAAGCGATAACAATCACATCGCGCCGGAACGAGAGTGAAGCGGTGGAGGAGAGCCGCATCATCTCGATCCGGGGATTAATGGCTGAATCCTTCTCGATATACTGGTCCTTTGCAGGGATGTAGGACTCGGGCTGGTAGTAATCGTAATAAGAGACAAAGTATTCGACCCTGTTGTGCGGGAAGAAATCGCAGAATTCCTGGTAGAGCTGGGCGGCAAGGGTCTTGTTATGGGCAAGCACCAGCGTCGGCCGGTTTCCCGAAGCTATCACGTTTGC
>JAPKXT010000174.1 GCA_026394695.1 Methanoregula sp. | reverse complement strand
CAGCGGCAGATCTTCGTAACGGATATATTCCTGCCGTTGCAATTCTTCGAAGTTATCTTTGTTGGCAACGATGTCCTTGAAAAGCCCGATCTCCCATATTTTCTTTCCAAGGAACTGTTCGCGCGAGAACCCGAGCAAGTCAATCAAAAATGGATTCACCTCAACGATCTGCCCGGTGTCGGCATCGAGGATGAGAATTCCGTCCTGCGCCGTCTCAAAAAGCCGACGATACCGGGTCTCTGAATCATGTAATGCTTGCCACAACTCTCCGATCTTCACTGCCTTGAATATTGTATCTTTCAGCTCGGCGAACTGGATCTTTGGCTCACCGTTTTTCTGGAGATAGAAATCCGCGCCGCTGTTGAGCGCTTCAATAATTACTTCTTCCCGCCCCTTCCCGGTGTATAAGATAAACGGGAGACCGGGATGTGCAGCACGAACCTCCCTGAGTAACTCGATGCCATCTATACCGGGCATCTTGTAATCGGAGACAATTGCATCGAACCTGTTCGTTTCCATCTGCTTGAGTGCTTCTGGTGCAGACAGCACTGTCGTGACGGTCATCACCCCGGGTACTTCGAGACATCTCTTCTGAAGGGAGAGGAACGCCGGATCATCATCAACGCAGAGAACGGAGATCATAGCAAGATAGTTTATGGATGCCTGAATCCTTCTTTACCCGTACATCCTATGTGGTGGAATAAAGAGTCACACTGTATTTATATGTTTTGGGTATTTTCAAAAAAATTACGCCAGTGAAAGCCCCGTGCTCGATTGTATTACGTGTAAGTGGCACATCAGATTGGCATGCGGATGTTGAATCAGAAGATGGGTTATGACCAACTTGTGGGGATCTTCAACTTTTGTGCACAGTCAGTTTTGACCACAGATTCTCTTAAAAATACACACTATACATAGTGTATTATTTAAAAAAGATATCTCAACGATAAGGATTCTCGGAGTAACAGACACAGATGATTTGCCTGATGATGTGATTTTATTCCTAAGGCACAATAGACACTTATACAGCATTTTCCGGGATCTCTTACGAGAGATCTGTACAGGAAAAAGATCCCGGAAATCGTGAAAATAGTGGATATAGTGCCTTAGGGGGTGGAAGGATAAATTACGTGAAGTGGTGACAGGGAGGTAACGACAAGGAATGAATATACTTCCTTTTGAAAAGCAGTTGTCCGGACAGAAACTCCTTTTCGGATTATCATGGATGGTGCTGTAATTCCGGGCACCATGGACACCATTTATAGTTTTTCCGGAAAGTCTTACGAGAAAATTGTACAGGAAAAAGATCCCGGAAATCGTGAAAATGGTGTTCATGGTGTCCAAAGTTCAATATTGGAGGGTGGAATAAAAATCGATGAATAATGACAGGTATCCCGTCTTATCGTTATCTTGAGAACAAGAGTGTAAGAAAAGAATCACAATAATACGCCCGGTTCAGCCCCCATTTGCCTATCCGGGCGATCTTTTTCCGGCACACTTACACAAAACCGCGAATTCCGGCACACGTTCTCTAACTGGACATAATCCGCTGATTCCAGGTCGAAATTCGCTTATTTAAGGCAGGAAAATGAACGCTAATAGACGCTAATGGGAGGCAAAACTGAGGAGGGCGAGGGGGTTAGCACGGTCAAGGGGAAAAGAACACCTGTTTTCGGGATCGATTATTCCGGCCCGGGACCTCAGGTGACCTGGACTCCGGTCAATTTAATTCTCCGTCGAAGATATCCTCACCGTGAAGGGGTCTAGGCCTCCAAAATAGCACTAATTCATGAAAAACCAGCACTATTGTTTTCGGAAAATCGCATATAGTGCCCCGTTTGGCTGGATTCGGCATGAATCGAGTACCGAAATCACCGCTAATAGCACCTATTGGAAGGCAAATCTCCCCAAATATGGATTGGGGATAGTGTTAGGGGATGGAAAGGAAAAGAATGCCTGTTTTGGAGATAAATCCGTTGAAATCTGTCATTGGATAAAGACGTGAAATTAGCCGAGTGGGGAAATGCCGGCCTCTGATGATTGATTAGACCATAATCCGATTTGACTTAAAAACAACGTGAAAGAGGAAGATATTTCGTGATAGTTCACAACTGAAACATATGGTGGAGTTAGACACCTTTTTCTTCAAAATAAATTCCTGGTCCTTTACCAAACACCGGGTCTGGAACCGGTGCCAGCGCCAGTACTATTTTGAATACATTGCCCCGTATGTCAAATCCGCACCAATCGTTAATCCCGAAAAAATCCGGTGGCTCAAGAACTTCACTTCCAAATTTGTCGTCGAGGGCCAGCTCATTCACGATATCATCGATAAGCAGATCCAACTCTATTGCGAGAACAAGCTGATGGACCTGGCCGAGGCAATGAATGCTTTTTCGAAAAAAGTATCACTGTACAAAAACGTAGGTGGCGAGACATTTACCGAATACCACAACGGTGAGAAGATCACCGATTCCTTTTTTTCTGCCATTGAGGCGAATGGAAAGGTGTGCCTGAAAACCTTCTTCGGGAAATGGCCGGGCTACCAGAGCAGGGGATGCCTGCGGCACGAGGAGTTCGATCATTTCAGCATCGGGGATGTCGGGGTAACGGTCAAAGTGGATTTTGTCGGGAAACAGCCGGACGGCACGCTCGTCCTCACCGACTGGAAGACCGGCAGGGACGATGACGAGTACGAGACGGAACTCCAGATGGCGGCATATGTACTGTGGGCAAAAGAGTATTACCGGAAAAGTGCCGATGAGATCAGGACTGAACTCGTGTTCTTAAAGACCGGTGCAACGAAGCCCTATGCCTTCTTCGAGGAGCAGTTGCGCGACGTGCAGGAGATGATCCCCCGGGAATTTGCGGCGATGAACGCGAGTTATGAGTACGGGGATTTTCCGGCGAGGCCTTCACAACGCGAGTGTCTGAGTTGTAAGTTTGCGGAGGTTTGTCCGGATGTGGCGATTGGGAAAAAATAAGAATGGTGGGGTGGATGCTGCGAACTGCAACAGGATAAAAAACGATAAAAAACTGATTAAATTGGCATTTCGTAGTATGATATCCTTATTCGATCACTCCCCTCTTTCGTAATTCAAAATAACATTTTGCACATGCTTCCACATCGGCACTTGCATTATGACTATC
>JAPKXT010000170.1 GCA_026394695.1 Methanoregula sp. | reverse complement strand
GTGCTCGGCATCGAAGCAGCGAGGAATGCGATCATTCATGAAGCGGTTTCCACGCTCAATGAACAGGGTATCCTTGTTGATGTCCGCCACATCATGCTCGTTTCTGACATGATGTGTATGGAAGGCGAGGTCAAGCAGATTGGGCGACACGGTATTGCCGGTGAGAAGGAAAGTGTTCTCTCACGGGCGGCGTTTGAAGTGACGGTCAACCACCTGCTTGATGCTGCCGTGGCAAACGAAGTCGATGAACTGAGCGGTGTAACCGAGAATGTCATTGTCGGCCAGCCGATTCAACTCGGTACTGGTGATGTGAAACTCATCGCAGTCAGATAACACGATAATTAGAACGGAATAACCTTAAAAAACCAGAGGAATTGTACATGGATTTTAATGCTTCACTTAGAAGAGCCATCAAGACAGGAAATGTAATTCTTGGCCAGAATAACACGGAAAAATGCATAAAAGAGGGCAAAGCCCAGATGATCGTCGTAGCGGGCAATTGTCCGGCGTCCTTCAAATCCAAACTTTCGGGCTATGAGAATCTTTTCATCCACACCTTTGAGGGCTCCAGCGTGGCACTCGGCAAGGCATGCGGTAAACCCTTCATGGTAAGCACGCTTGCTATTGTTACCCCGGGCGAGTCAGACATTCTCTCTCTTAAGAGGGCATGATATGGTAGAAGTTAAACTGACTGAAGACTGTATGCGCCTGATCTCCCAGTTCGAGAGTCTTACCGGCGCGGGGAGCCGTGATTGCGTTGTTGATGAGCGTAACTCACGTCTGATCTTTGTGATTAATCCCGGAGATATGGGATTAGCGATCGGCAAGAAGGGTGCATCAATCAAAAAAGCCTCCGAAGTAATGGGCAAGAAGATTGAAGTTGTGGAGTACAACAGTAATCCCGAACAGTTTATTAAAAACTGCTTTTTACCGGCACAGGTTACCTCAATTATCTTCGAAGGGGAGCCTGAGGAACAGACTGTTCAGGTCGAGGTCCGTGACGAAGACCGGGGAATTGCCATCGGCAAGGATGGGAAGAATATTTTCAAGGCAAAGAAGCTCTCCCAGCGGCAGCATAACATCATGGATGTTCAGATCCTTCAGAAACCGATAGAAGGGACTGAATCTGAGCTTGCTGTTGAGTAATTTTCTCATTTCTTTTCGCGCTTTTTATTGATTTTAGTATCTGTGGGTTCATGTGGAGAACCGTGTTTCTGAAGTGCAGATCGATCACATCAGACATAAAAAAAGCATTTTCGGACCTACTTTTTCAGAATAGTGCATCTTTTGCCAGTGGTATGCTTTTGCTGAACCTTGGCGGGGTCGGCAGTCGGTAATTCAATTGCGGTACTGAAACCAAAGAGCATTTCATCCTATCAAAAAAAAGGGTAATATGCTATTTTAACACCCGAATCTAAGAAGGATTTAAGGAGTTAAAAATGGCAAAAAAAGCATATCCAAAATGCGTCTTAAAAAGTAAGGTCATTGTGGAACTAAATGATGTTCAATAATCAAGATTTTTTTACATCATTATGGAAACTCTTCATCAAATAAAGGAGGGGATAGTGCCTGTCGCCTCCCTTTACCCACCCCTCCGCCTTGCGATATTGTAGTATTTCCTGTTCTGGGGTTATCGCAATTGGGGGCGCCATAGTGTCGGGGGCAAGGCAAAGGCGACGCCTCTGTAACGTTATGATTTGGTGTTAAACTGGTAGTTAACCCAAAAAAAATTTCTGCAGAATTTTTGGATAATTTACAAAAATGTTTACTAAAGAACGGGCCTGGGGGGATTCGAACCCCCGACATCCGGGTTAGAAGCCCGGCGCTATGTCCAAGCTAAGCCACAAGCCCAACTGACGCCATTAACATTCGCGTTCCGGGATAATTAATATGATTCATGGGGCGTTGGGAAGATGATACGACAAAAAAAGATATTTAACAAAATATATCTGATGTCAGTTGCAACTTCTTTTTGATTATCAGAAAATAGGGAAATAGTGCTATGAAAAAAATATTTTTCATACTTTGTCTGTTCTGCGTGATCCTCCTCCTCCCGGTTGCAGCATCGGCTGTTGGTAATATTTCGGTGAGTTCCTCTCCTTCCGGATCTTTGGTCTATCTGGATGGTACCAGTACAGGAACAACAACACCGGCAAAAATCGAAAGTGTTGCCAGTGGATCCCATATCGTTTTATTACGACTGACGGGATACCAGGACTACACCCAGAGCGTAATAGTAAGTGATAATGCAACCAGTACGGTTTCTGCAACCCTGACAGCTACCCAGACTACAACGACCACCGAAGCAATCGCCAATGGCAGTATTTATATACAGTCGAATCCTTCAAATGCAGCCGTTTTTTTGAATACCGTGTATCAGGGAAAAACACCTGTTACTCTATACAATATTTCTCATGGAGATTACCGCGTTGTTGTGCAAAAAACCGGCTATCAGGACTGGTCAACCCGGATCTCTGTCTCACTTGGTACGAGGTCTGATGTTTATGCAACTCTCAGTCCAGAAGTCACAGAAACAACCCTTGTAACTACAATCCCGACAGCAACCATACTAAAAACTACTACCCCCATAAAGTCCACCATAAAAGTCCCGACTCCCTGGCCGAGCGCCACTGCGACACCGGCATCACCCGTTAGTATTCCCGCGATTCTTGTTGCAGTTGGAGCAGGTCTTATCGTACTCAGGAAAAGATAAACACTTTTTTATAAAAATTTAAAAAGGCAGAATTATTGTTATTTATCCCGCATGGTAGCACGAGGACTTGACCACCTCAACAGCAGTAGGTGAGGTCATTCCTTTGCGGAAAACTTCTTTCACTACCGATGATGCACAGTATTTCACCTGAACGCGGGCAGACATCCGCTCCCGTTCTTCGAAATACGAGCCATGCGAGAACTCCACAATACGTTTCATTGTGATGTTGGTTGCAAGCACGTATGCGCAGATGCCCGGGTCGCCCGGGCTTAAGTCCGCGAGATCGATTGAAGTCATGAATATATGTGTTTCAGTACCAGGTTCAACTTCTGCTATGGTCACGATGTTATGCGTGCTCTGCAGCTCAATAGTACGGGGTCTTCCCGTCCTGAGCTCCTTTATTATATCGGGTGAGATTCCGGTTAATGCTGCACACTTCATTCTGAATCACCCATACATTGGCAGATCTTTTTTCGGCGATTGTTCGGCAGACTGCTGCACTTCTTCTGCGAGTTTACCCATACTCTGCTCGATTTCAACCGCCTGGTCTATTAACGGCTGGATATCGAGCCCGAGATTGTACATTTTATTGAGCACTTCTATCGTTGCGGCTGATGAACGCGGATCCGGAGCATTCACGGTCTCACCAAGAAGTCCGTACCCCGGTATGCCACGGATCTTACATTCCGTAAGAATGCTGGATGCAATGCCGGAGATGCTTCCGATAGGGAGGATATGCGTGAAGTTCTGAATCCTCGGGAGTGCTTCCAGGGTTGTTGCAACGCCGAATACCCGTTTTTCCGGCTCGTTGGTGATAATACCGGCGATTGTCAGCACTTCTTTTGGCTTGAATGGTGTCAGCCAGTCAAGGAGACCGTTTGCGATCTCGTAGCAGATCATCGGGTGGATAGGAATATCTGCGACAATTGCGGTGACATTGTTTTTCATATAAATCCGGACCGGATCATTGATCACACCTTTGTTCATCATTGCGAGCGGGGGGAAAAACTTGGATGTCATCGTACCGATCAGTTCGAATTCGAGCTGTTCGACCATATACTGGAGCGCGATGGTTCCTACGAGCCCACTGCCCGGAAAACCCATCAGGACTGCAGCGTCTTTATCTGGTAACTGTTTTGAAAATATTTTTAAATCATTGGGAGATTCGCCAGTCATTAAATTAACATATACCCTCTACATAAAAAAGTAGTATGCAAGAGTATCCTATCAAACGAGGGCTGACAAAAGATCTCGAAACCCGGATCGTTGCTGAGCTCAAGACCTGTTTCGGCGTTGACCCGGAAAAAACCGCGAAAGGATACCGGATAAAATCTGGTGCGCTCAAACGTCTCGATGTATTTGTCGGGACTGGCGAAAAATCGGTTATCATCGATACGGAATCCGATATCAGTGCCAGTGATGAAGTTATCCTGGACACCAACAGAAGGTTCCGGAAATACCTGGACGCCATCACCGGGTTTTCTACAAAGGAACGCGTGAAGCGGGTAAAAAGCGTGCCTGAGTAACTGTCAGTAGTGATCACTATGACATTCTGTCATGAATGTGGGAAGCCCGTTGTTCCTCCCTCATCAAAGTTCTGCCGTAACTGCGGGGCGTCCCAATTGGAAGAAGCCCAGCTGGCAACAAAGTCCGCAGTGTCAGTTTCACCTGTGTCTTCACAGGAACCTTTACCCGCACCCGAGATCCCACCTCAATCACCTCAATCCCCACCGGAATCTCATCAGGTACCTGTCGAATCTGTTGGTCAGACACCCTGTAGTTCCTGCGGCAGCCCTCTCAGTCCTGGTGAGAAGTATTGTGGGATTTGCGGCTCACTCGCAGGAGAAAATCCCCCCTGGATACCTCCTGCACCAGGTATTCCTGTTCCTGCTCGGGTCAGTATATGTGCATCCTGTGGCTCATCTGTTGCTGAAACCGGAAGATTTTGTGGAGTATGCGGAGCGAGTATCAATAGTAATGCTCCACCCCCTCCCGTATCCACATCTCTCAAGTTCAATGCACCTCCGGCTCAACAATCCTCGCAATCTCATGGGTCGAGGCTCTGCCGGTCATGTGGGACTCTGATCAGAGCCGGTGATAAGTTTTGTAGTAACTGTCTTGCAAAAGTGGTGGATGATCCTGTGGGTGCTTCGGAACCGTATCAGGTACCTGCTCCATTAATCTCGTCTCCACCACTTATGCCACCACCACCCCCGCCGTTTGCCCAAACGCCATCCCAACATCCAGCGCAACCATCCGGGATACGGTTGTGCCGGTCATGTGGGAACCCGATCAACACCGGTGATAAGTTCTGTAGCAAATGCCTTGCAAAAGTGGTGGATGATATACCGGTAATGCAAGTTCAGAACCAGCTTCCTCCTGTTCAGGTGCAACCTCCGACTCCCCTGGCATCTCTTCTGGTCTGTGCATCGTGCGGAAGTCCGGTTACCCCAACGGAAAAATTTTGTGGAATGTGCGGAACATCTGTACAATCTGCAACCCTCCCCTCTTCTGCACCTCCACAACCTGTCGCGAAAACCTGCACAAAATGTGGTGCTCCGGTCGGTGAGAAAACGAGATTTTGCGGAAGTTGCGTTGGTGGAGGTGTTTTTGGCAGGGTTGTGATCGTTGGAACGAGGGTGGAACTCGTGGCGGTATACAGCGGTTCGGGAGTGAATGTTACCTGGGATGTCACCTCCGGCAATCCCCGGAGTTCAAACCCGTAAAGGGCGATTTGATCCGCGACGACGATGCGTTTACCATCCCTGCTCACTGCAACCGAACGCGGCTGTATAACGGTCTCAATCTTGGTATTTGCCAGCAGTTGTCCCGCCTGGTTCAGGATATACAGGTTCCTGTCAAGGGTACCAGCGACAATAATGGAGCCGTCGCCGGACACCCCCACACTATTAATCCACGATCCGGTAGGATACTTCCATTGAACCTGGCCAAGTTGATTGAGAACCAGAACATTTCCATCCTGACTGCCAAGTACAATTGTGGTACAGTCATCAGAGCAGGCCATGTCGATGATCGCGTTTTGGGTTACTTCCTCCCTCCAGTTAAGAACACCTCTGTTCGTGTGGGATGAGATCCGGTTGTCTCCTGAAGTAATAACCGTGGAACTATCGGCAGAGATCTCGATGAACGATTCCAGACTACCCGATTTATTATCCACCCAGATTTGGGTCAGCTGGGGTGTAAAATCTGTAATACCTGTAAAATATGAAATACCTGCTTCTGTCGTGACAACGATGAACGATCCAGAAGGAGAGATTGCAGCCTGTTTAACAATGTCAGTTTTTATTGTACCCCGGCTTTCATCTTTTGTTCCCCATGAAAAGATATTCCCGCTATCGTCAGCGCCTACAATTAAGGAACCATCGTTCGAGATCGCAACTGCACGAACTGGTGTATTCGTACCAACGACCCATAACTGCACACCAGATTTGTTAATCAGGTAAATGCTTCTGTCAGTAGCTGAAATAACGTAGTTTCCATCCGCACTCATGGATGCAATTTTTCCATTCCAACCCCACCAGCGGTTCTCACCATCCCACGAACGGACGAATACCTGGCTGCCACCGGCATATACGGTTGAACCATCCTTTGAAAACATAACACCGGAAAATGGGGTGTCTGCGGGCGTGCGCTCTGTCCACGTTTTTGCCAGACTTGCTGCGGTGACAATACCGGTCAGGCTCATCACGAGAAGAAATCCTGCTATTACCAGATAAATCCGTAATTGTTTGTTCATGGTATTTTCCTAAGATCAGAATGTTATCCTTCGGTATATCTTGTTTGTGGATGAAAAATCATCAATCACCTCTGTATGGGTTTTGGATCCCCAAAAATCCGAACACTGCAACACATACATGCCGCTGTCACAGACATGGTATTCGTATTAATTGATAATCGGCTATCTTTGGGATTTGCCGGTGTGGATTGTATAATCCACGCATTCTTTGTCAAGTACACAAATCTGCATATCAGGTTATTCTGAAACGATACAAAAAATCGGATTATTACCTCTGAAATATTTTTTATCCTGCGGGTCCTGCTTCATTCAATGAATGTCTTTCTCAGATGCTGCCGGTTGTCATCAAAAGAAACAAAAAATCTCTCTTTTTGAGATTTTTCATTTCGTGTCCGTGATAGTATTTCATCCGGTTTTGTTGCAACCATGCAACAGAATTTAAAAAAAGTATGAGAAACACCCTCAACAGGTGTTATTCAATTACGATCGACGGTTTGAATGGCAATGCTGTAGCAGCTTTTGCATGTTCACTTGATTCGGCAGCCGTGACATGAACCGGTACACCGAACTCTTTTTCGAGGAATCCCTTCGCCGCTTCAAATATTTCCATCTCATTTATGGGCTCTCTTGTCAGGGGTTCGATAACGTGCGGGGGCAGGCGGTGGATAAGGGTTGTGCACTGCTTCGCTGCGTCGGTTGCTTCTTTGCCCCGCTTGCGCATTGCATCATCCTTCATGATCTCCTTGATCACCGTATTCCGATCGTGTGACTTAGCAATCAAGAGGAAAATTTCGTGCTTCCATTCGGGTGCAATGGAAATTGTGATGGATTTCGGGGTGATCTGGATAAGTTTCCTGATCGATTCGATATCCTCAACAGTGCGGGAGAGGAGCTCTTCGGCGAGCTCGTTCCGGGTGTTAACCAGATTTTTATCTGCGACCGGCCATGAAGCAAACGAAACAAGCCCTTCACCCGCGAGTTCCTTCCAGAGATGCTCTCCCGTGAACGGGATGAACGGGGCAAGGAGCCGGACCCAGGCCGAGCAGAGAGCGTGTAACTCCCGGCTTCCATCGCTGTTCTCGGGTAACCGGCGGTGGTACCACTTGAGATCGGTCTCTATCCCGAAATATGCTTCCTGCAATGCCTGACGGGTCTGGAAGTTTGTAAGTGCAGCTGTAGTCCGCTCGATGTGAGACTGCAGCCGGCTGATCAACCAGCGATCGATATCATGTGGCTCACCACTTGCGTCTTTTACTTCGAGTACGGTATTGTAGAACCGTTCGATCTGCTTTTTAGTAGATATAACCAGTTCATTTCTCCAGTCAAAGTCCTGCCATGGTTCGGCGCTACCCATCAGGAACATGCGCACCGTGTCGGCACCGAAGTCATTTACCGCATCTTCAAGTAAGAAGACATTGCCTTTCGAAGATGACATCTTCGCGCCATTGAGGAGACCCATCCCGAATACGACCATACCCTGCGGAAGTTTGTCCTTGGGGAAGATCGTGACATGGTGGAAGAGCTGGAACGTGAGATGGTTTGAGATCAGGTCTTTTGCCGAGAACCTGAAGTCATAGGGATACCAGTAAAGGAATTCCTTTCGCATCGCATCCAGTTTCTTCTTCTCAGGAAGGTCCGGGGACTTTTTTCCGAGGAAAATATAGTCAAAAACTTCCGGAGTGAGGAGTTTTGGGTCAATTTCACGGATTTTATGTGCGATGGTGTAGTATGCCATGTAGATGGTTGAATCCGAGAGAGGTTCGATCAGCTGGGTTGTATCCCACGGGAACCGTGTGCCAAGACCGACACGCCTGGTACACGCCCAGTCCTTGAGCCAGTCCACGGTACGGTCAAATTCAAGCCGGACTTCGGGAGGTACCAGTGCCATGTCCAGAATCAGGTCACTGACCTGCTTTTTCCATACAGGGTCGCTGTATTTCAAGAACCACTGGTCATGCAGGATCTTGACTTTAACTTTATTCCCACAGCGACAGATGACCGGCCGGGTGTCAAACTCGTACATAATTTTCGAGTCGTACTTCTCGATCATGAGTGCGGCCACGTCATCACGTGCCACCCGTACAGGTTTTCCCCCAAACCTGTCGAAGAGCTTACCTTTGGAGAACTCAGCAGAGTAGATCTCCTGCGTGAGTGCATCCATCCGGCTGTCCATCTGATGGGTGATGCCGGCCCTCTCAACTGCATCCTGTGCGGGAATTTCACCGTATCCTTCGACTTTGATCAAGGGTAAAGGTTTGATTTGGGTATATTTTCCTGCATGCTGGAGGTCGCGGAGCGCAATGTAGTCAAACGGTGCATGGGCGGGGACACTCATGACAAGTCCGGTTGCCATGTCAGGATCAACAAAGTCTGCCGGGAGGATTGGGACTGTACCGCAGAGAGGGTGGCTTACGGTCTTATCGATCAGGTCCTGACCGGCTATCTCTTCTTTTATCTCAACCGTATGATCCTGCAATGCGATCTTCTCTGCTGCTTCCTTTGAGATAATCCATGCACTGCCATCAACCAGCGCCCTGACATAGGTTACACCCGGGTTTGCCCAGAGGTTCGTAACACCGTGAATAGTCTCCGGGCGGAGCGTTGCTGTAGGGATACATGCGTCGCCAATCCGGAACATGACGAGGGTAAATTTGATCACCTCCGCTTTATCGCCTTCAAGCAGGTCATGATCTCCAACGGGATTATCATCAACCGTGCAGTAGCGGACCGGGTGGACTCCTTTGATTACATGCCCGGCTTCATAGAGGTGCTTCCATTGCCACTCAATAAACTTGCTGTATGTCGGATCAACCGTCGTAAATTTCCGGCGCCAGTCGATTGAAATCCCGCAGGCGGTCATTACCCGCTGGTATTCACTTGCAAAGTGGCGAACGATGGTCAGGGGATCAGTAAACTCATCAAGGACATTCTGCGGGACTTTGTAGAGATCACGGTAAAGATGGACAGTCTTTGGATCTTTCTTTGCGATTCGTTTTGAAATGCCAATCACGGGCGCTCCCGTGACATGAAACGCCATAGGATAGAGAACCTGTCTGCCCCGCATCCGCCAGAACCGAGCGACCACATCAGGAACGATATAGGTTCTGCCATGCCCGACATGCATCGCACCACTTGGGTAGGGGTATGCAACGGTCAGGTAAAATTTCTCAAGGTCCGACGGGTTAGACTCAAATGCGTGCGTCCACTGCTCCTGTGCCTCGGCTTCAAATTTGCCCAGATCAAATTCATTCAAACCATTTCACCTTCGTTGTTTTAAAAAAATAAAAAATTTTCCGGGTTATACCGGTCTGAGTCTGATTATCTCTCCGTTCTGGTAGCGCCGGATCATTTCCTGTGCTATGCTCGAATTCTTCGCGAGATGAATCTCTCCCGTTTCGTTGACTGTCGCTGTGAAGAGGTATTCCTTGCCTGCAAATACATCTACGATCTTGCCGCTCTGGTCTGGAGCGACGATGGTAAGCTGCTTTTTATCAGTCTGGATTTTAATACCGCCACCAAGATTAAACTCCCCATCGCTTTTTTGTGGTTGCATCTGCTGCCGTTCAAAGTCGGACCGCGGTTTGATGTCAATTCCGATACCGATTTTGTTAACGATCGCAGAGATATTCTTGCCGCCCTTGCCGATCGCTGCCGGTACATCCATGTCATCAATATAGACGATGGCTTTTGTATCGCTGATCATCTGGACGTTGACAAAGCCTTCGGTGTAGCGTCCGATCTCGCGTTGGATCTCTTTTTCCATGAGTTTCCAACCGGGACGCTCTTCGTTTTCTTTCTTTGGTCCCGCGTCCTGCAGGGGTACCGGAGAACGCATATTGCCGACCGAGGCAACTGAGGCCCCGACATTTTGAACCTGAGGTACCAGGGGAGTGGTTTTCAATGAACCTGTCACTGCGGTCATTGGCATTACAATTGTTTCGCCATCATACCGGAACACATCAATAACCAGTTCGCCTGTTTCGTGATCGGTGACGATTGTTACCGGGCGGAGGTGCATCTCGTTTGCCATACCCTCTGGCACCTTGATGGTGAAACCCACATCATAGATCTTTGTGATCACACCTTGTTTAACAAAGATGATCGTGTTGACTATCTGAGAAAGGACGGAGAAGTCCACACGGTCGGAAAACCGCTGGATTGCATCCTGCACACCATTTGCATGGATGACACCGACCATGCCCAGGCCGGCAAGACGCATATCGGCAAAGACATTGAAATCCTCATTTTTACGAAGTTCGTCAAAGATGACAAAGTCCGGCCTGACGAGTAAAAGCACATCTGCGGTGTTGGCCATGCTACCGTCAAGCATTGTGTACTGGGTAATCTGATCCGGCACCTGCAGTTCGCGGGGTGCTTCCATGGTCTTGACAACAAACCCGCTGTCAGAAAGGTAGGTTGCGACACTTTGCGCAAGGGTTGTTTTTCCTGATCCGGGAGATCCTACGATGATCATTCCTCGCTTTTCGCTCGTGATCCTTCTCGTGATGAGATCTGCCTTTGCGTAGTCTTTCAGCGTTACGTCTACAATCGGACGGACCGCGGTAATCTCCATGCCGTCTGAGAACGGGCGACGCGCAATTGCGATCCGCATCGATCCAATCTGGACAACAGTGATCCCCCGCTTCTCGACCTCGATAAATCCATCAGGATCACGCTTCGCCCGTTCGAGGATTTCCTGTGCCATGGCACGGAGCTCGTACTCGCTGGTCGGCTGTTCGCGGATCTTCACGAGTTTCATGTCGTTGATCGAGCCCTTCTTTGCGGATGGAGCGACCCGTTCTTTTAAGTACACAGCGATCGTGTGTTCGTCAAAGAACTGGTCAATGGCAAGCGGCCCGAAGTCCCCGACCTGCGGTTTTAAGTAGATTACGTCCAGTCCTTTTGCCCGTGCCACTTCGGCCTGCACGAAATCGCTGGTGATGAACCGTGCCTTGTTGTCGATCGCGATGCTCCGTATCATTGCGTCGATCTCGCCGCCACTGGCGAGCTTGACCTGTTCGAGTGTCGGGCGGATACCGGAGAATTTGAGCTCTATCGTTTTTTCCTCAGCCATCTTGCTGAGCTGCTGCAGTTCATTTAAACCTGAAAAACCAATTTCACGCCCGTTGTTTGCCTGGGCTTCAAGTTCTGCAATGACTGCTTCGGGAACGATTATTGTTGCACCTTTGTATTCCCCGGCTTTAATCATTGAGGTTATGCGTCCGTCGATGAGGACGCTTGTATCTGGTACCAGTATCATAAAAGTATTCCTCTCGTATCGTGTTCTATGGTATGCTCTTGTATGCTATACTATTCTCTTGGATTTGTCAGGGAGTCGTGCGAGTGCTCGTACGCTCCCTCACCAGCACGAGTGCTATTGCAAGCCGCTTGTGCCGGTTATCTGGTTCAACGATCGGACGATCGTTGATACGGTAGATATTACCTCGCAGGGTTAATAAGGGGTTCGGGATTCGAGTCTGGGGGATCGGCCCGATCCGGCGAGACCATGGCGACCCTACCAACCCCCGCGTTTCCGGCCCAGGCCTTCATGCAGGTACCATAGATCGTCAACAGTAATTTTTTTTAATAAGGCAAGCGGCTTTGAAGATTGTCCGGTATTTTCTACCGGCTGATAACCGGTTATTCATCCTGGAATGCGCCGTTGTGGAGCCACATATGGTTGAGCTGTTTCCTGTATAGGTTATCATTTTTCCGCGATCGTATGACTTTTGCGGGTATACCTGCAACAACTGCATTGGGAGGCACATTTTTTGTCACGATGGCACCTCCGGCGACAATGGCCTGCTCACCGATGGTCACGCCCGGAAAAATCATCGCCCCTGTGTAGATTTTTGCATAATCACCGATACTAACCGGGGCATAGGTGCGTTCTGCATGATTGGATTCCGAGTGCGAATGGGTGAATATGCGGACAAATTCCCCGATCCCTGCTGCATTCCCAATCGTGACACCCCCTTTTGAATCAATAAAAGTCCCTGTATTGATGAACACATCGTCACCCGTGGATATGCACTGCCCGAAATTGAACCGGATGTTTGCCTCAGCACAGAAATTTTTCCCGCAGTGCAGGAAGAGCTTTTTTGCAAGTATGCGGCGAAAAGGAATTGCGAAATTCGTTGCAAGAGAGATGGGTGTGCGTTCAAATGCATCCCAGAGGAAATGAAGGAACTTTTGTTCCTCAGAAAACCCGATCTCTCCTGATTTTGGAAGGTATTCACTATACACTTTCATCCGGGTGAGAAACTGTTCATTGACATGGGGCAATCCGATCATACCAAGGATGGTAAGCGTTCCGGTATGGTCGAGACCCGTATTCACAATCTTATCTATAATATCAATCTGACGGGGGATTGTATCGCAGCAGAACTCTGGCATGATACACATTAGTTCATGAGCCACATAAAAACCAAACACTTGATTAAAAAAAAGGTTCATTAAACACCAGGGTTGTGCCATTTTTGCAAAAGGAGTTTTTCCATGAACTTGCGATACGGTGAGATCGCCACCATGGAGAACGCACTCCTCAACCTCCGCCCAGTCGGTACCCGTTCCTCACGAACCCCTCTCCGACATTAAACAGGTATCCCGCAATCCCTACCTGTGTGCCTTGACCGTCATGTATCCTATAACCATATGGGTTCGCCCTGTCAATCGCGAATACGGGCGATTTTTCGCTGGTGAATCAGCGGGAGAGATATTCCCTTACCGCCCGCCCGCCCCATCCCTGCATTGTGTTTTCCTTCCACATGTCGGGCATTGATACACTGCATTTCCATGACCATCTGCCCAAACCCTGGTCATCGCTGTTTCATCATGATCGTGATTACAGGTTGGTATCTGGAATTCTGCCATATTTTTATCCCTTGGATAGCCTTGATGTGCAATTTATAAGAATTTATTATTATTGTACACATTTATCGGCACCTCATGCCTTCCCTTTTTCCTTGTTCTATCTCCATATCCCTTTCATGCGTGAGGATTCCCCTCGCCGTGCACCCGAATTGAATATTAAGGTGAGAGAACGTAAAAGAAGGAGTCGAACCGGGTTATCAGGTTGAAAAGGCGAATATCAATACAAATCATCAAAAAAATTATCAGGATTCGTTCTCACGTTCTGATTTTCTGTCGTATGAATATGATGACTGCAACGGGAGTCAGGGGCAGAATCCATGGGATGCCGGATTGTTGTGTTGTTGTGGGAACAGGTGTTACTGGTTGTCCTGTTCCGGGCGGAGTTGTCGCTACAACTGTTGTAGCGGTAACCGGGGTGAGAGTATTATTCATTGTTACGGTGGACTGATTGCCCGTCACACCAGGTGTTACTGATGGTGCGGGTCGGCTGAATTGAGCTCCGGAAAAACCATAAACGCTGGTCCCATCGACCATGACTATACGGGAACCATCCCCGCTTATGCCAACCGACCGGGATTTTATCATCCCGGCTGCCTGGAACGTCCCGAGGAGCGTTCCCTCACGGTCGAAAATATACAGGTTTTTGTCCATGCTACCGGCAACGATTACGGACCCATTATCCGATACCCCGACACTCATCACCCAGAACCCGGCTTTTGCTGTCCAGAGAACGTTACCGTCATTATCCAGAACGGTTATGGTATTATCATCCTGCCCGGTCACAATAGTCGAGCCATCACGGGAAAATGCGAGGGAAAGGATATTTCCTCCCTCAATGTGCTTGTCCCAGATCCGGGTCCCGCTTCCATGGTAGAGCCATATCCAGTTACCGCCGGCAATAACGAGATGAGTTCCGTCAGTGGATATCTCAATGAGATCAGGACTCACCTCTTCATCAGACCAGAAGGGAACATAACTCAGGTTGAAGCTACGGAGTGCCGTTTCCGTTGTAACCGCAATCTGGTCTTTTGCCGGTGAAATCCTGAGGTGCTTTACCTTATTGGTGGTATTCGATCCAAGCCCTGCCCCTGAATTATACCAGGATTTTACAGCACTTCCGCCACAGGAGGCGATCATTAAGCCATCCGGGGTAATTGAGATATCAGTTACCGGTTCCCCTATAGACTGGTCCCATAAACTCGCACCGTTTGAATCAAATAATCTGATGGATGAGCCCAGCGAAGTGATGATGTACCTGCCATCACGGCTCATTTCAACCAGTTCCCCCGCCCAACCAGACCACAATTTTTTCCCGTCCCGTGAGATGGCAATCAACTGGTCTCCACCAGCGACGATTGTTGATCCGTCTGCTGATATTGAAACACCAGTTATGTCCAGACCCGGTGTCGCATTCACAATCCAGAGCGGTTCAACCGCCTGGGCGACCGGAATTGTACTACAAACCAGGAGCACAATGCCAAAAATATATAAAAATGCATAGGATCTCAAAATCGTTCAAAGAAATACTGTGGCAGGATCTTACGATAAACATTTCTTTCTTATTTTACACAATTTCCGGGAAAAAACCGGACCGGTATGATACTTCGGGTGAGTTTATCCTTAATTTTGGGATCAAGTATGATCATCCGCTCCAGCATGCATGTAGTGTAACCAAAAAATACTCTGTTGAATACATTCTGCGAGTGTCCCGCATGAAACAACTTTTCAGATAATTCTCTAAAAATCTCCCTGATTTTATAATCAAGGCAGAAAACCCTTTACTACGATAGTTATGTTACCATAACTGAGAATAGATCAATTAAATATGATTTTTGCCAGAACTGGTATTCGTTTCCTCTCTATGAAGTCCCATCCGGTACCTGGTTACCCAACACTCCAGGAATTACCCCTATGAATGTGATCATCGATCGATCGGCATGTGTGAGTTGTGGTGCATGCTGGAATACCTGCCCTGAACTATTTGACCAGAACCCGTGCGATTTATTCTCGCAGGTTACTGAAGGTTACCGGTTCAGCGGTGATCGGGCAGAGGGAATCGTACCGGATGACCTTCTTCAATGTGCATTAGAAGCAGCGAATCTCTGCCCTGTGCAGATCATTCTCATTGCATAAAGTATATCCCGGAGTTCGGCAACTGTACACTGCACACGATGAAAAAAAGATAAAACCATTCAGTCTCATTTCTTCCCGTACACTTTTTCCGGGTCAAATATCTTTTTCCCTACGATATCCCCGTCAAGAGTGCGATAGAAACATGACGAGTAACCGGTGTGGCAGGCGGCACCTGTCTGCTCCACCAGATATATCAGGCAGTCCTCATCACAGTCGGTGAAAATGTGTACTACTTTCTGGAAATGCCCGCTCTCTTCCCCTTTCTTCCAGAGTTTCTTTCTGCTACGGCTGTAGTAATGGGCAAATCCTGTCTCTTTTGTGAGACGGACAGCCTCATCGTTTGCATACGCCATCATCAGCACTTCATGGCTTTTTGAATCCTGCACGATAACCGGAATCAACCCATCAACAAATTTTAAGGTGAGCATGTTATATTCCTCCCGCTATAATTTTCATGACAGCAAAGAGAAGATCACCAAATACAATTGCCGTTATCAGACCTGCGGTAATCGGGATGATAAATGGTACCGCATATGAAATCCATACTGTGCCGGCATTCCTGTATATCTCCAGTTCCTTTTGGAATTTTTCGGGATGTTCCCTCAGGTCTTTTGTATACACCCTGCCTGTACCGGAATACATGCGCCTGACAGAATCCCAGAAACCAATAAATCTCCGGCTGATTGTTCCTTTCTTTTCTTCAATGTCTTCCATCACAAAACCCCATTCATCCTGGATCCTGTCACCCCTTACCGGGAAGCCAAAGAACATGTACATCAGAGGGGCGCGGTTTCCACGGATACAATTTATGACAAAGATTCCGATTGGGGCAATAAGGTTCAGCAGCAGGGCATTGATCAGGACAGAGAATGACAAAAAACCAAGTGGCGGGTTACCAAGGAGTGGTGTGAACGGGAACGTAGGAATACAAAATGAAATGAAGATGAGTGCCCATGCATCTGCACCGCCAAAAAGATGCATTCGTGCAAAAATATAGAAAACCCCGCAAAAAACTGCCAGGAGCAGAATTACGAGAGCAGGAGATCCCCATCCATCCGGACCAAAAAGCATGAGCAATGAAGTAATTGCAAAAATTATGATGATCAGGACAAAATACCAGCGGGTGATAGTATCAGAGACATCGGAGTTCTGTTTCCGGTGTTTTGGCCGGGCATGTTCATCAAACCTGCCCTTGTATTCCAGATATGAAATATAGGATAAGATCCCGACAAACATTCCGTACCACGGGACAAGCTGGATGTTTATTGATGGTGCAAAGACGAACCATGACAGGGCCGGGAGGATCAGTACCAGTGCAAGAAAGTAAAAAATCGAGGACTTTTTGTAATACCAGGTAAGACCTGGTGAATCTGTTCTCCCGCGGCTATCCAGATAATCTGCATAAAGAAAACACACGACAATAGCAAGATAACCAGTGATAAGGCTCACATTGGCGGTTTTCTGCCACAGGAGATATCCGGTACAGACAATACCAATACCCAGCATCGGTAACCAATAAATAAACGGTACGCGACGGTCCCTGATATCGAGATATGAAGCATAGAACAGGGTGGCGAGAACCGCAACCGCCGAGATTATCATAGGGTAGAGTATTTCCATAAATCCGATATACCCTTTTTTTTTAGAGCACTTATGTATAGTGATGGGTAGTTAATAAGAAACAAAAAATAATTCCGCAAATGTAAAATATACCTGTTGCGAATAACTCCACTATAGTACATGGGGAAAATGCTTCGGGTAATCATATCCTCCAAAAAATAATACATGATGAGATGAGTTTTGATGGAAATACAGGACCTGATAAAAAATATTCACAAGGGCTCAAAGCATCTGGGGACTTTTACACTCCATGAACTGTTCCAGTTTGCAACATCACGGAGTTATAACGGGATTGCTGTGGCAAAAGAGAACGAACGGGAGTACTATCTTGCGTTCATTGCCGGCGAAGCCGAAGGCGCCATCTACATGGATAAGACGGGAACCGTGTATGGTGACCAGGCGGGGAAGATGATCTCCGGGCATGAACAATTCGATTTCTATGAAATAACCCCGGATATTATTGAGACTATTGTCATGCGGTGCCGGATTTTTGAAAAGTCGCACCTGAAAAGGAGCATCCCTAATGTGATTCACGATCTGCTTGAAAATATTTTCAAGGGCTCAAAATACGTGGGGATTTTCACGCTCCATGAGCTATTCCATTATGCTTCCTTAAGGCAATCCACCGGGATTGCTGTGGCAAAAGAGGACGGCCATGAAAACTATCTTGCGTTTATCGATGGCGAGGCTGAAGGTGCTATCTATATTGATGAGACCGGGTCTTTGTACAGTGACAAGGCAGTGTTAATGATCACAGGACATGAAAAATTCGAGTTTTATAATGTAAAACCTGATATTGTCGATGCTGTTGTTATGGGATCACGGATTTTTGAAAAGACACACCTGAGAAAAAGCTTACCGTCCGTCATACCTGAGATCGGTAAAAAAAGTGAGGGTATGGGAGTGCTCAAGCTCACCATCGAGAAAGACAAAATCCCCCAAAACGGTGTAAACGTATCCGTCCGGAGTGAGGGCAAGATTCTGGGTAGCGACATCACCACTGATGTAGGAACGGTTAGTTTCAAAGTGACGTATGGGAAATACGAGTGTATCATCATGGACCGCGCCCAGAATCTTAAAACATTTCACATAAAATTTGATGGGTCAAACTCAGACATTGTTCTGGATCTTAACGCGAAAATTCTCCTGGAAATTTAATGATTAATTCAACCATTATTTCTCCTGTTTTGCGATAAATGACTGAATCTTCGTCTAAATTTAAAGACGAAACCCTTTAATCAGATAACTGCAGACCATTCCTCCATGAAGATCGGACGTGAAGACTTCGAGGCGCTCATCAAAGGGGAGAAGAACATCACCCCGTATATTGAATTAGATCCTGAAGGGGGTTCGTATTCGGTTTTTGGTGTAAAAACAGCGAGCAACCCAAACTATCTCGTAAAAGCGATCTACGAAATGTATGAGGCAAATCTTGACAAAAAACTTGCCGTACAGGCAGTCCGTAAACTCTTCCGCTCTGTCGGAATGGGATCGGTCGGCCTTAATAACCTGTTAAAAAAGTCTGGCATGGATCTGAAACCGGCTGAATTTCTTATGCTCGTATTCAAGCTCCAGCACCAGCAGGGATGGGGTGCTCCGTTCGAGCTCGTAGAGCAGAGTGACAAGCGAATCGTTCTGCGGGCAAAACAGACCTTTGAATCCCAGGTCATGAAAGACTGGAACATGCCCGTGTGTGGCATCCACCAGGGTTGGATTGAAGGTGTCCTGATTGCAGTAACCGGTAAAAACTGGTTTTGTCTTGAGACAAAGTGTCACGCAAAAGGGGATGATGCCTGTGAGTTTGTTGCCGACCAGGTTGAATCCAGCTGGAAGTTCAAGGCACGGGCGATTGTAAAGGGGGACTCTGCCATAACGGAATTTATCGAGCATAAACCCCTTGAAGGTAAGATCAGGCTGATTGATGACCCTGTTGTAATAATGCCACGTTTTATCTTCACATCTATGGCGAATTCATTAAAAAAGACCATGGGTGAGTTGCCTGCTGGAGGAGTCAATTACCGTGCATATATGGACATGGGTAAGGAAAATGTCGAGCATTACAAGAAAATGGGAATCGACAAACCCAATATCCTCTCCGACATGGCGTTTACATTCTACTCCCAGATGGGATGGTTCAGTATCATTAAAACAGAATGGAACGAGGCGGCAAAGACCAAGACGATGACGCTCTCGCACACGGTCGAGTCCGAAGCGTTTGGCAATACCGGTAAAAATGTATGCTTCTGCACCGCCGGACTTCTTGCGGGGATTATCGAAGGGTCATTTGGTATTAAAGTGCAGGCAAAAGAGATCAAGTGCCGGTCAAAGGGTGACGAACACTGCGTCTTCACCATAACCAACAAACCTGCATAAAATTTTTGAATATTTTCTTAAATAATCCGATTTTAGGGCAAAGTACTATTCCAGCCCAAAAAAATAACCTGCAGAGGGATCACTATCTGAGTGACATCACCCATACAGACGCTCCCCCGGGCTTTGGCATCTCCTCCATCCCTGTCTCTGTGATGATCCTCATGATCCGATAGACTTTTTTTTTAAGTTTTTCATCACGATGATTTGCGTTCCACAATCAATTTTCTTATCGATATTCATCAATGCAAGGTATCGAAAAACACAGCGTACATGTAAGATAATTTACGCGATAAACGGGTATTTTACCCAAAAGATTTAAAAAAAAATGAAAGATATCGTCAAATCCCGGTTTCTTCTACGACTTCCTGTTAAACAGGGCTTTTGTGAATCTTTCGATGAATCCTTCTTTTGGCGCTCCTTCACTATCTTCTTTGTAGGCAACCCCAATGAGGTCAGAGGCAATGCGGCGAATAGATTTTGAGGAGGGGGATGTCGGGAACTTGATAACAAGGGGAGTTCTCGCAGAAGCTGCGCGACGGACGTTGGGGTCTTCTGGAATTATACCGATTACTTTTACACCGAGCACTTTCTCCATCTTTTTTATCATGGTTTCGGGATTGTCCTGATCGACACGATTGATGATTGAACCAAGCACATGCCCCCCGACAAGTTCGGTGAGTATCCTTGTTTTGAGGGCGTCAACAATGGAAGAGAGTTCAGGGTTTACGACAAGGATCACTTCATCGGCAACAGCAAGGGGAACGATCCCGTCCTTGCTGATCCCGGCAGGGGCATCGATCAACAAAAAGTCGCAGCGTTTGACAATCTCACTCAAGACATCGCGGATCTTTTCCGGATCTGCCTGCTGGAATCCCTGGAGAGAGATACCGGCTGGAATCACTTTAAGTCCTGCAGCACATTCGTAAATTGCATCATTGACATTTGCCTTACCAGC
>JAPKXT010000055.1 GCA_026394695.1 Methanoregula sp. | reverse complement strand
CGGGACAAAAGCGGACATCTGCCTTGTGGAAGTCGGCGGGACAGTCGGGGACATCGAGAGCATGCCTTTCCTGGAAGCGATCCGCCAGATGCGGGGAGAACTGCCTGCCCATGATTATATCCTGATCCACGTGACCCTGATTCCCGAGGACACGATGGGGGACATGAAGACAAAACCCACCCAGCACTCGGTAAAAGCCCTGCGGGAGCTGGGACTGCATGCGGATATCATTGTCGGCAGGAGTGAGAATCCTATCGGGGCAGGCACAAAACGCAAGATATCGGCGTTCTGCGATCTCCCTCAAAGCGCCGTCATCTCCGCTGCAACGGCCCCTGATACCTATGCTGTGCCCATGGAGATGGAAAAGGAGGGTATTGCAGACGTACTCACGGTCCATCTCGGCCTGGATAAAAAAGAGGTTGACACCGGCTGGTACCGGCTGGTGAATAAGGAATATACCAACCGGGTAACTGTGGCAATCGTGAGCAAGTACGGCATTGAGGATGTATACATCAGTATCAAGGAATCGCTCAAGCATGCCGGGCGGGCTCTCTCAACGGAAGTCAAGATTGCATGGCTTGACGCGGAACGGTACGAGCGGAACCAGCTCAAGGATTATGATGGCATCCTGATTCCCGGGGGATTCGGCAAACGGGGCATCGAAGGAAAGATCGAAGCGATAAAATTTGCCCGCGAGAACAATATCCCGTTCCTCGGTCTCTGCCTCGGGTTCCAGCTGGCAACAATTGAACTTGCCCGCCATAAAGCAGGTATCACTGACGCCACGAGCCAGGAGTTTGGCGATGGATCCCATGTCATAGCACTCCTCCCGGAACAGGAAGGTCTCAACGAACTCGGCGGGACGATGCGGCTTGGCAATTATACTGCAGATATCCGGGAAGGGACCCTCGCCTTCAGACTCTACGGTGAACGGCAGATAACCGAGCGGCACCGCCACCGGTATGAAGTGAACCCGCGGTATATTAAGGACCTTGAAAAAGCAGGACTCGTCTTCTCGGCGACCAACAAAAACAGGATGGAATGCCTTGAGCTTCCGGATCACCCGTTCTTCTTTGCCACGCAGTTCCACCCGGAATTTAAATCACGCCCTTCCCATCCGTCACCACCCTATCTCGGGTTTGTTGAAGCATGCAGGGCGAACAAGCGGACGAAATAACAGGACGATTGTATGGTCAATACTGAGAAATTTATCAGCCAGTCAATCATGGAGATCAAGACAGCCGCAGGCAATGACAAGGTTGTCATGGCACTGTCAGGAGGGGTCGACAGTTCTGTCTGTGCCGTCCTTGCAGCCCGGGCGATCGGGGACAATCTCATGCCGATTTATATCGACACCGGCCTCATGCGCAAAGGAGAGACTGATCGGATCAGGACGATTTTTAGGAATATCCACCTGGATATCGTTGATGCGGCAGACGAATTTTTTGATGCCCTCAAAGGTATTACCGATCCTGAAGCCAAACGCAAGGCGATCGGTGAGCGGTTCATCCGGGTCTTTGAGCGTGAGGCAAGAAAGCAGGGCGCGAAATGCCTGCTGCAGGGAACCATCTACCCGGACCGCATCGAGAGTGAAGGCGGGATCAAGAGTCACCATAATGTCGGGGGAATGCCGCTTGACATGGAGTTTACCAAGGTAATCGAGCCGATCCGTGACCTCTACAAGGATGAGGTGCGGGAAGTGGCAGGAGCACTCGGGATGCCAAAAGAGATCCAGCACCGGATGCCGTTTCCGGGTCCCGGGCTTGCCGTGCGTGTGCTGGGAGAAGTCACCCGGGACAAGGT
>JAPKXT010000109.1 GCA_026394695.1 Methanoregula sp. | reverse complement strand
CGGAGAGATTTTTCGCTTATCACAGACTTTCGTGTTCAGGTGAACGATCACGTGCATGTTCTCCATGTCAGTCGTGATATCACCGAATTCGTGGAGGGGAGCTGCTTCAATCTGCCAGCTGACCTCACGCGCCCGGTCACGGTCATTGCAGTACTCGGGCTCGAGATAGACGGTCATGGTCGGAGTGCTGGGCTCCTTCCTTGCATCCATAATCTCAATAAGCCGCGGCAGACCAAGAGTAACGTTGATTTCAGCAACACCAGCATAGTGGAACGTTCGCATGGTCATCTGGGTACCTGGTTCACCAATGGACTGGGCTGCGATAACTCCCACGGCCTCGCATGCCTCTATCCTTGTGGACAGGTATTCATTGAGCACCCGTTCAAGTATTTGTTTGAACTGGGTATCGGTGATCTCTTTGCCGTCAAGGAACTTATGCAGCTGATCTTTGGTTTTCTTCGGGAGGTCTGCAGCCTCGATCTTCTTATTGTACTTTTCTGCGAGCGCCATCAGACTTCCTCTTTTAAAATGCTTTCAACAATCCCTTTGACATCGACCGGGTCACCAAATGCGCTCTTGGTGGGATCCGTGCTGTCTTCACCATACTGGAACTGGATAATTCTTCCCCCGGTTGATCTCACGGTACCATCATATGCGACCTTGAGGTCCTGCAATGCATTGATCATCCTGCGCTGCAGGTACCCGCTCTGTGAAGTTCGGACCGCCGTATCAACAAGTCCTTCCCTGCCACCGATGGCATGGAAAAAGAACTCTGTCGGGTTGAGGCCGCCTTTGTAACTATGAGCGATGAACCCATGGGCATCGGAGCCCCGGTCACCTTTCTTGAAGTGCGGGAGCGTCCGGTCATCATACCCACGGACGATACGCTCACCACGAACGGACTGCTGCCCGATACAGCCTGCCATCTGTGTCAGGTTCAGCATCGAACCTCGTGCACCGGATACTGCCATCACGACAGCGCTGTTGCCAAGGCCAAGGTGACGGCCGGCTATCTGACCAGTCAGGTCACGGGCTTTTCCCAGCACCTGCATAATCTGCATCTCGAGCGTCTCTTCAACAGTACGCCCGGGCATTGGTTCAAGCTGCCCGTCCTCGTATATCTTAATACGTCGGGTGACATCAGATGCCACATTGTTGAGCACTTCGTCAATCTGGCCGTACTCGGTTTTGGACAGGTCTTCATCATCGATACCGAACGAGAAGCCGTCAAACATAATTGCACGGATCGAAAGTTTTGTCAAATCATCGATGAAATCTGCTGCACGACGCATACCATAATGACGGATTATGCGATTGACGATCTGGCCATCAAAAGCACCAATCGCCTTTTTGTCGATTGTGCCAACTTCTAAAATACCATCGATGATTCGCACATATGCATCACGCTCGCACATTTCCTTTTCACAGGTATCGCAGTTCTGGCATGAACTTGCCCGGAAGACCATGTTCAACTGGTCAGGCAGTATTATGGAAAAGACCTGCTTATTACTCCAGTACTGGATACCTTCCTCTTCTTTTCCCGGAGGCGGCATGTGCTCAACATGAGCATACCGGAGCATGTACAGCGCTTCCTCCTTGGTGAACCAGCGGACACCATGTGTGAGCATGAAAATTCCCGACACGTGATCGTGAATGCCACCAATAATCGGTCCGCCAAATCGGGGTGACAGGATGTTTTCATGCACGGAGAGAAGAATCGTAGCCTCGGCCCGCGCCTCTTCAGTCTGCGGGACGTGCATATTCATTTCATCACCATCAAAGTCCGCGTTATATGGCGGGCAGACTGCAGGGTTAAGCCGGAAGGTTTTGCCTTCCATGACCTTGACCCGGTGTGCCATGATGCTCATCCGGTGCAGCGATGGCTGGCGGTTGAAGAGCACTACATCCCCATCCCGAAGCTGACGCTCTACCGTATAGCCGGGTTCAATCATATCAGCAACGGTGTCAAGATTGCCGTCAGCGAGCCGGAGCCTTCGGTTGTCCGGGCGGAGTACGTAGTTTGCACCGCAGGGTGCGTTGACATCCGGGCGGACTGGGCCATTCCGCACGATTTGCCTGAGCTCATCAATATTATGAATGGTGACCCGGACAGGAATGGTCATCTCGTTTGCAACCGCACGCGGGACACCCACCTGAGATACGGAGAGGTTAGGGTCCGGAGAAATAACAGTACGGGATGAGAAGTTCACACGCTTGCCAGAGAGTGAACCGCGGAACCGTCCATCCTTGCCTTTCAGGCGCTGGGAGAGCGTCTTTAAGGGTCTTCCGCTGCGGTGACGTGCCGGGGGACAGCCTGCCACTTCATTATCAAGGTATGTCGTGACATGGTATTGCAAAAGTTCCCAGAGATCTTCGATGATCAACTGGGGTGCCCCTGCATCCTGGTTTTCCTTGAACCGCTGGTTGATACGGATGATATCCACGAGCTTATGGGTGAGATCATCTTCCGAACGCTGCCCATTTTCAAGAATAATCGACGGGCGCATCGTAACCGGCGGGACGGGAAGAACGGTAAGAATTGTCCACTCGGGGCGGGCAACATCAGGATTGATACCGAGCGGGATCAGATCCTCGTTGGGGATCTTTTCCATGCGTGCCCGTATGTCGGCGGGAGTGAGCTTGTGCTCAACCTTCTTGCCGTCCTCTACCATCACTTCTGAAAACGTAGTTGGTTTCTCGAAGTTGATCTTCAGTTGCTGGTCACCGCAGTGAGGGCAGATGCGCTCTTTTTTCACATCCTTTTCAGATAACAGATCACCGGTC
>JAPKXT010000199.1 GCA_026394695.1 Methanoregula sp. | reverse complement strand
CCGTCTTTTGTCAGGAGCGGGATCTGGCAGTCAACGCGGGAGCTCCGGCGTTTGACGAGCGAGCGGAGGTAGTCCCTTGTTACTTCGTGGCCGACAAATTCAGTGTATGCTGCATCGCCGGTCACGGTTGCGATCTTAAAGCTCATCTTCATATGCTGTTTTGTGTAATCGTTGGTGATCTCGCCAAGCGTTGCCTGCATGATCCTGCCGACTACGCTATCAGCATCATTTGCAATGGTGTCACCGATGTACGCCTTGCCGAGGTTGTCGGGAACGTGCACTTTGAACCAGCTTTTGGCTTTCCAGCCTTCTACTCTTCTTCCAACCTGTTTTTTCTTTGCCATTGTATCACCTGGAGGATTTCCTCCGTATTATTTTTTTAACGACCGTCTTTTCCCCGCAGCTTCTGCATGGGGTTTTTCGATCGTTGTTACCGGATAGATCTGCAGATATTTGCGAAAAAGACGAACATGCGTCCTCCGCAATTACCAGATTCATGAGATAGTCGTCCACCGATGCGATGACTGACCGGAGTTGTGATCCCTCAATTACCGTAATCACGTGGTCACTATCAGCGGTTGTGGTCATGCTCCTGAGGTTGTCCGGCGCTAATGCGGAGGCAACACACCCTGCATTCCCGTGCACCGTAGTGATCCTGCCCTTGATCTGCATCATGAGGCAAGCGCCTCCTGCCAACCCTTGGTAAACATCCCCACTTTATCGCAGGGAATGGTTGCCCCGGCCCTGCGGATGTGTCCACCGCCATTGCCACCGCATGCAACTGCAAGCGTGTTGACCAGCGGTCCGAGTTCGACAGTGACTCCCGCAGGACAGCGTGCCGAGATTTTACAGGATTCCCCTGCGTTTGCATACACGAGCACCGGACGGGTGTGTTCCCGGTCCCGTGCAAGGATGTCTGCGACATCGCTCGTCAGGGTGATGTCATGCACTTCGTAAACACTGACCTGACCTTCAGAGGCAGATAATCCCTTGATCGCGTCAATCACGTTCATGCGGTGCTGCCGGGCAATCTCCCATGCCTGATCGAGATAATGGGAGGATCGCATGCAGAGTGTTGCCCCGATATCGCCATGACCGGTTTTCCCGCAGGCATCAATCACCGCAGCAAGTGCATGGGCGTCTTCAATCACCTCGCGCTGGAGATGGTAGGTGTCACCATAAATCGTCTCAAGGCTTGCACGTGTCGTATTCGGGGCTGCTTCCAGTATTACCCGCGAGAGCAGGGTGTCGAGCCGGCTCATGTTTTCACCTTTTGCATTGTCATGTGCCTGATCGATGAGATCCGTGATGAGCGGTTCTGTGCCGCTGATCCCATCGAGGTACGGGCTTATTGCCATGTACCACCGCTCTGTCATGTCCCTGCCGGGAAGCGTGATCCCGCGGTCCGGAACAATGATGCCGTCAGTGATGCCATCATTAAAGATCTCGAGGTTTTTGCCCGCTATCTCCTGACCATCACCAATGATGCCCGGTATCACGAGTCCTGCAAGATCGCGGTTGTCTCCCATCTTCTTGGCGACAATATACGCCATTCCCGCTGCTGACAGTTCACGGTCGCCGTCAATTGCTGCCAGCCTCGGATTTGCGTGGAACTCTCCCTCAAATGTCGGGAGGTGGTGATCGACAACGATGGTGTCTGCGGGAAGGTCTGCCATTCCCGCCCCGAGATCGCAGAGCAGGTGAGTAACATCGCCGTTCAGGTTTGCAGCAGTGACTTCCTGCCGGATCCTCAGGCGGAACCGGATGCCCGCCCTCATCATCGCATGGCAGAGGATCGAAGCGGCGGCTATCCCGTCTGCATCATGGTGTGCGTAGACCTCGAGATACTCCTGGCGCCGGATCTGTTCTGCAACCGTTTCTGCGATTGTTTCGAGTGGCATAGGTGAGGGGACGACGAATTGTTCTTACCGGGACAGCAGGATCTCTGTGGTCTCAGGTTTGTAGATGAAATCCTGTTGCAGCTTCTTACTTCCCTTGTAGTATCTTACGAGCCTGCGGATCTTTGACTCGATCAGATTGAGCTGCCGCTTGTTGTGCAGATCTTTTTTATTCTCGCCCAGGTGCTTGCGCAGCCCGAGTGCTTTGATCATGAGATCGCGGAGATCTTCAGGGATCTCTGATGCAACCTTGTTTTCTTTTAAGATATCACCGATACGCTTACCTGTTGCAAGTTTCACGTCCGGGACGCCATGGCGATCCCGTAGGATCAGACCAATCTTGCTGCTCGATGCGCCTTCCTTGCGGAGTTCCAGAATAACTTTTGTGATCGCCTTTGTGTCCGTGTTGGACCACGCAGGTGCCTGTTTCCGGTAGGGGCGGACTGAGCATGACTTGCCTCTTCTTCGAGCATGCATTCGTGCCATTATGTAGCCTCCTAAATGAACTCTATGTAAGTCCAGAAAAGTCGAGTATTTTTACTGACTCCCTGTAATCCCAAAGCCTTGGTTGAGGCCGTGCGGTGAAGCACGTCGGACTTACATCTGTCAGCACAATGATAAAAGTGCTTGACAGTATTTGGGTGGAGGAATAATAAGGGTTGCGATG
>JAPKXT010000214.1 GCA_026394695.1 Methanoregula sp. | reverse complement strand
CAGCGTCTCGGGTTGCCGTTTGCAAGCGATGCACTCCGGGCAGTCGCCGTGGCGGAACGGGACGGAGATATTCCCTATGACAGAAAAAACCACTCATCATTCTCGCTCTGGGTGAACCACCGGAATACCTTCACCGGCATTACTGACCGTGACCGGACGCTGACGGTCAACGCGATTGCAGAGCAGGTAAAACGGGCTCTCAATGGAGGCAATGTGAACTTCCACGAGGTCTTTCGTACCCCGGGGCACATGGCACTCCTGCGGGCTGCGGACGGGCTGCTCAACCAGCGGAAAGGTCAGACCGAGCTCTCAATCGCGATGGCGCAGATGGCCGGCATCACCCCGGCGATCACGATCTGCGAGATGCTGGACGACGAATCCGGTTATGCACTCTCAAAAGCGGACGCAAAACTCTATGCCCGTAAACACCGGCTTGTATTTATTGAAGGTTCTGAAGTGATGGAGCGGTGGCAGGCGCAGGAACACCGTTCAGAATAATAAGAGAAATCTCCACGCTCACTTTTTTGCCAGTTTTTTCAGTGTTTCTTCAGGCAGCATCTTTGCGATGCTCATCTTGGTCGGACAGCGCCCGAGTTTGAATCCTTGTTTCTTTGCCTCTTCCTTGAGCACTTTGGTGTCAAGGTCCTTGATTAAAGCACTCAGCTCCTTTTGCTCCATAATGATCAAAGGATGATCAATATGCAATAAAATAAGGATTACTCATGGATGCGTGTTTAAAAAAAAAGGGATTATTTCGGGCAGTGCCCTGAACAGTTAAAAAAATTGATTACATTTTAATCTGGGCCAGTGCATCGTATGCGGCCCTCCGGAATACTGCCGGATCGATAGAAGGATACACTTCTTTTGCTTTTATTACATCCGGCTCAGTGCTTGTTTTAAATATATCAATCCGGTCAAGTGTTCGTGCGGCAGTGTCCAGCACCCAGAGATCCCGGGTGTCCTTGTCCACGACATTGATCGATTCCACGCGGACGGAAACCATGGGGGTGCTGGCTTCATCTTTCCTGTACAGGCCCGGCTTGCCGATGACAGCAACAAACGCCGGAGCTTCTATCTTGGCGAGCTGCTGCATAGCCTCGGGCTGGTAACTGCCAGCCATGATAAAGAAGGTCCCGGTGGGGTCTACCACCCGGCCACGATAGAAGATATTCTGGTCCCCCTGGCGCTGCTTCTCGGTCAGGGTTCCCACAATAAATACACGGTTACAGCGTTCCCCGGTTGGCAGGAGAACAAATGTCGGGCTCTTCTCATCTGTGCCTTCCTTAAAATCGTAACGGCACTCGCGCAGCTCACTGGCAAATACCCGCCGCGCCGGTTCGCGTTCGAACGATCCGTCCTTGCGTCCGATTTCCCTGGCGTTGGTGCTCATGATGCACCCCCGGCACGGTTCAGTAGTGCAGCATGTTCACCGCTCTCAAAGGTAAGGCGCTCGCAGGTATTGACCAGCAGGCGGTTATCGATCTCACGCCCGTGGCAGGTGACATAACGGCCGAGAACCTTCTCCCTCATCTGGAGGAAGACCTCATCCATGCCAAGCGGGTTATTCTCGGCAATCTCTTTTGCAGCATCGAGCGTAATCCCGGTCAGGGACTCTACCACATCGCGCTGGAGCAGGATGTTATGTGTCTTTTCACCATCATCAAGCCACCCCTTGATCCGCAGGTCATAGATGAATTTGGGCTGGATCTCGTGTACCGGGCAATAGTTCTGGCGTGAGAGGGCACGGTTGCATCCTTCAACCGGACAGCGCTTGATAATCCCGGAGCCGGGTGCGATATGCACAAGTGCCCCACGGACTGCCACATTCCCCCCGCTCACCAGAATGTCGCCATCATCCTGCATGATCGTTGCGGTGTTCAGGTTGAGTGAAAGCTTTCCGTTGTATTCGTCCACCATAGCGTAGAAGATGTTGTAAACTGAACCTACCACGAGTTTTTCCTTACCCGCTTCCTTCCAGATCACAAATTTGATCGTGCCCGTCTCGTCACCCAGAATTCCGGACTGGAGCATCCTCTCATGGGTGGTATCCCATTCCTGGATCACCTTGGCACGAACACTGCCCACACCAGGATGAAGATTGACAACCGGCACCGTACTTGGGACGAGTGCTCCATCGGTCACACACTCTTTTACGGTGGTACCGGAATGGATCTTCAGGCTTGCAACACCCTTGAACTCGTCCACTACTGCTGATTCTATATGGTACCATGAGTCCACGGTCATTGCGGGTGCATTCGATTTTGCCCATGCCACGAACCGTATCCCCCCGGAGTCATCAGCGATGATACCGCTCTGCGCGATGGCAGGTGATGCGGGTGTCGAAAGTGCTACAACTTTGCCTTCAAGGGTTACCCATTCCTCGGGTGACATATCTGCAATCTTCTTTGGCTCGGTTGCACCCCCGCTCTTTCCTCCCCCGCCGCCAGAACCCATTTGGGGGATATTGAACTCCTTTGCAAGGTCATTGGTCACACTGCGCTCTGCTTCAGACGGCTGGACGCCGAACTCCTCGATCAACCTGCGGAGTTTCCCCTCGATCTTTTTGGGATCAATGGTCTGTCCGCTTTTTTGGAACTTACGGGAGATTCTGTCTGCTGTTTCGGAAAAATCCATATTCATACATCTCCAGGTACTCATCGGTTCTGATCATGCCTATATATTACGAAGTATGCATGGTGAAAGTGAACCGCCGTGATGGTGAAGTTTATTGGTCACTACATTGACTAAGTAATACTATGTCTGAAATTACCGCTGACAGTACGATCTATGATCTTTTAAAAGCAAAACCAGAAGCGACCGAGGCACTCTTCAAGTTTGGTATGGGCTGTGTCGGGTGTGCAATTGCCCGGGGTGAGACCATCCGCGAGGCTGCTGAAGCCCACGGCATTCCCCTTTCCGAGCTCGTTTCCGCGCTGGGAATAAAAGAGTAAAAAGAGTAAATTTTTATTTCTTTTTTGCGTTCTGTAACCGTTTCAGTTCTAAACGTGACGCCATCGGGAATTTATTTAAGTAATCTGCAATTCCGGGTTCGTGCAGAAGTGTGCACCGGGCACAGTTCCATACTTTTCCCCCCTTGGAACTCTCCACCCACTGCCCAAGATCCTCATCATCGCACGGGTAGAACGGGCAGTAGCAGAAATCGCATCGCTGACCAGGAAAGTGGCAGGGAAAGTACGGGCAATCATGGGGTGTCCATTCCACCCAGTGCTCTCCTTTGAACCGGCTGAAGATGAAAAACGAGGGAGCATCGGATGGCCCAGCTGCGTCATGGCGTCTGAGCGCTTCCGGTAACCCGTGAAGTACAGCTTCACGCACACGCAGCCCGGTATCCGTGACACGCCCGGCATACCGGTGTTTCATGCTACCCTCACATCCGGCGATCACGGCATCCGTGGGTGTACCTGTCAGCGGGAGATCCAGTGCCTGCAACGCCTCGGCTTTTGCCTCGCTCGCGACCATGATGGTTTCGAGCAGTGCCGCGTCCTCCATACCCTCGCTGCTGAACGCAATGATATTGATAGTGCCTGCATTTGCCGGGGGTTCTCGCCGGACTCCTGCAGTGATAAATACCGTTACGTAATCATACTGGAGAATACAGCACTGCTCAACAGGTACTGCGGTCAGCAGCCCAAAAAAATCCTGATCAATACCTTCACCGGCTGCAATGAATTCCAGTTCTTTTTGTGGATCCTCATGGCTCCAGTCTGAAGGAACCGTATGGTTTATGAGAGTTGAGACCGGGCGGATGCCCCCTTTGATCCCCGTGCTTGCAGCGCGGAACGCCCCGCGGATAAAAAGAGTATTGGTTTTGAAATAGTATCTCATGCGATCGAATAGCGTTTCCGGTCTTTGAGTTCCTGCTGTTTCCCGGCATTCCAGCCAGAGACATCCTGCAGGTAACCGGTTACCCTGCTGATCTGGGTGACATCGTGAGAGCCGCATTCAGGGCAGATGGGTTTGCCGCACAGCGGACAGTACTCAATCCCGGAAATAATCTCATGGTTGCAGTGGCAATGATCGAGCGGGCACATGACTTCAAGGTGGGTCTCCTTACAGTTGGGGCATGGCTGCTCATCAACAATAAGGTGGCAGGTGTGGCACTTGTATTTACGTTCCTTTTCCGGAATATCGTCCAGTCTCTTATATTTTTGAGCAAGTGCCCGTTGTTCTGCCGACCAATCCATACTATAACATTGCACAGGTCATTAATAAATATTTAGAACAAGCAGGTTGCAGGGTCTGCGATTTCCTTAAAAAAGAAGCGCGTATATGCAGATCTGACTTTAAATACAGGTTTAATAGTATTGATTTACTTCGAACGGATACGGGCAAACTTCCCGGCAGCGGTGCCCGGGGTATCTGCCTCATAGATCGCGCGACCCACGATAATCCCATCGACGAGTTTTGCGACTTCATCAGCATCCCCTCCCTGGGCGCCGACTCCGGGAGAGAGGATCTTCCGGGTACCGATGATATCACGCAGGACCTTCACCCGGTCCGGACGGGTTGCAGGGGCGATGATGCCATCGGCTCCGCATTCGATTGCAAGGTGTGCGATCTTCTCCGCCGTTCCCCCAAAGAAGAACTCGGTGGCGCCCGGGTGGCTCATCTCAGCGACAACGAAACACGCACCCCCATAATCAGACGCGGTGTCGACGCATGCCTGCACTGCATCTTTTCCGGTGAACCCATGGCAGATGATAGAGGAGAACCCGGCATCAAATACCTGCTCTGCAATGAGCCGGTTCGTGTTTGGGATATCGGCGACTTTAAAGTCGGCGATAAGCGGGAGATCTTCTGTTTCAAGTTCCTGTGTAATTGAAAGCCCTGCTGAGAGAATAAGCGGGTAACCGACTTTAATCGCATCAAGATAAGGGGCGCATTCATGGGCAATTGCGAGTGCTTCCTTCTTCCCGGTAACATCGAGTGCGAGAATCAGTTCAGTCATGGTGCATCCGCTCCATAACCGCGGCAACAAGGATGGGGAGCGTGATTGTCGCATCGCCATATACGGTAACAGCCTGTGCTTCTTCAGTGATCTTCCCCCATGAGCGGGCTTCATCAAGGGTTGCGCCGGAGAGCCCCCCAAGATCCGGGCGGTCCCCGGTAAGCTGCACAGCATAGTCAAAACCATGGGGAGTCATAAGCATGCTCTGGAGGATGAAGTTCTTCGGCACCCCCCCTCCAACAAGGAAAGCTCCGGCTTTTTTTGTAGTGAAGCAACGGTCCATAAGCGCCGGCATATCGGCAAAAGCGTCTATCGTCACCTTATTTGTCTGGGAAAAAAGCCAGTACTGGAGACCGACCATCGAGTCCTGTACGGCGGGGCAATAGACCGGGATATTATTATGATACGCCGTATGCAGGATACCCGACTTCAGGTTCATTCCTATGTGCATGAGGAGTTCAGAGATGGAGATGGTGCTGCCAGGTTCGAGCATGCCAAAAACGTTCTGCATGAATTCCTCAAAGTGCTCAAACGCCTTGTTGGGGAGATAGATGTCATAGATACGGTTGATTTCATCGTGTCGGAGTTCGACGTCGTTACAGAAGGCGGTACCGTGATAATGCCTGCACCCTATCGCCTCAATGATATCGTGAGTAAGATTTGCACCGGTCGAGACAAGCACATCGATATGCCCGCTTTTCACGAGATCAGAAACGATCCCGCCCATGCCGGCCGGCACCATCGCCCCTGCAAGCCCGAAGAACTTCGTTGTCTCGGGATCACGCAGCATCTGATCATAGATATCTACGGCGCGGGACAGCGATCCGCCATTGTACGCCCCGGCTTTACTCATCGCAGTGACCAGTTCATCCACGGTCATCTTCGGCTTCAGATGAATCTGGGTGACCGGTTCATCGCATCGTTTTGCCATACTTTCTCTCCCCAGTTCTTGGGAAGGGTATTGGTGCGCCTTGATAATAACTGTGTTTTATGGAATGGCGAAGTGTCAAATGTTTCAGGATTTTTTTAAAAAACCCTTACCTTTCACCCTTCATTTTTTTCGCTTTCATGAGCACCCGGATCACTTTATCCGATACCTTTCGGCAGGAGCGGTTGAGCCCGTTGATTGCAAAAGTGATCACGTTTGCGACAAAGGTTCGGGTCATTTGCCGGGAATCTGCCCGAACGATGAACCGCTGAATAATCCGGCTTAACCCGCCGTTACGCTGATCTCCATCTCCGCGATCTTCTGGTAAACCTTAGCAGTCTCAGACTGTGTCCAGCGGTCAAAGACCAGCGACTGGAACGGTTGCCAGATGGTTACCCAGCAGAAGATCACCAGAACATTCTCTATGACTTCCGAGATGGGGCTCCCTTTGAACTGGGAACAGATGGCGATGCCGATAAACGAGGGAATACAGACGGCGAGTGTCAGCCGGATCTCCCGGAGGCCGACCCGCATGGTGAGTTTCCGGTCCCGTAAAAAATCCAGGGCCCGGTTATGGAAATGAGCCCGCACCGCGGCGATAATCGCAGCCTCGCGTTCAGGAGTGAGTTCTGGAGCAGGGAGGCGGATGTCGAGGTGCTTATAGAGACTATCGGGGTAACCCGTGGGCACGTTTAACACCTCCCGGAATATCTGCTTCTCGGCCCGATCCGAGAGTTCCCGTTTTTCTTCGACGGAAGGATCATCGGCATCATACACATGTGCGATAGTCCTGAACGGGACTGTTGCGAACGCGTTATTCCTGTGTTTGTCGAACGGCATGGAACTCATCTCAAACCCACGTAATGTATGTGGTGTGTATACCTTGTCCAGCATAACCATTTGCAAAAACCTCCCGGGTCTCTGTGCCCGGGAACAGGATTCCCGTCCATGAACCCGGCAGCAGGGCGGCCTTGCAGAATATGATACAAGTGTTCTTATGGGAACAAACCAATTTCCCTTTTTATTAAAGGTCTGGTATCATGAGTGAACCCGCCCAACGGCAGAACATGTCGCCAAAAGATCTGATGATCGTCATTGTTATCGGCCTTGGATCCTTCATGGCCGGCCTTGATGCAACGATTGTGAATATCGCCCTGCCCGCGATTGCGAAATTCTTCGCCGTCCCAACGGTGACTGCCACCTGGGTACTCAACGCCTACCTCATCATCATGGTCAGTCTCCTCCTCGCGGCGTCCCGGATCGGGGACATGAAAGGCTACCGGAATCTTTTCCTTGCCGGGTTTGCCCTCTTCACGCTCGGATCCGTGCTCTGCGGGATAGCCCCGACGATTGGGGTGCTCATCCTCTCGCGGATGCTCCAGGCCGTGGGTGGTGCTATCATCTCGGCACTGGGAGCGGTCATGGTCACATCATATCTCTCTCCCGCAGTCCGGGGGCAGGCGCTTGGCATCGTGGCGATGTTTTTAATGCTCGGGGCAGCCCTTGGGCCGGTGGTTGGCGGGTTTTTAACCAGCACTTTCTCATGGCGGTATATTTTTTACGTGAACCTGCCCGTCGGAATCGTTGCGGTCCTTCTGGGTATAAAGATCCTGCCGCGTCTTGACCCGGTGGCGCCGAACGCGAAGCTGGACCTTTCGGGCGTTGTCCTCCTCTTTCTTGCACTGGGATCGCTTGTAGTCGGGCTGACCTCGGTGCAGGGCAGCAGCACCGTGGTGGGAATTGCAGCGCTTGTGGTCTCGCTGGTCTTCTGGCTTCTCTTTTTTGTGCAGGAACGCCGGGGTGCTGAGCCTCTCATTAACATCTCCCTTTTTAAAAACCGGGCTTACTCTCTCCAGAATATCAATATCCTCCTGATCCAGATGGCGATGGCTGGAGTGATGGTAGTCATGCCGTTCTATCTCGAACTGGTCAAGAATATTCCCACCGATAATGCCGGTACCGTCCTGCTCGCACTGCCGGTCGGAATGATCATGACCGCCCCGATTGCCGGGAAATTCTCCGATGTGATCGGTACGAAAAAACCGATCATCGCCGGCTTTGTGATCTGTGCCGCGGCCCTCTTCCTTCTTTCGACCATCGCGGCCGGAACAAGCATCGGGCATATCGTTATCTACCTTTTCCTTCTTGGAGCCGGTACGGGTTTTGCCTATTCCCCGCTGAACAGTGCGGTTATGGGGGAGGCCCCGGCAGAGGACCGGGGGTCGACCTCAGGACTTATGAGAGTTATGACCAACATCGGGTCCACGCTCGGTGTTGCTGTTGTCATGCTCGTCGCCACGGTGGCCGCCGGGCCGAAGATCGCGGAGGTTGCGGCAAACACGATCCCCTCCACGGAACTGGCAGTGGCATTTGATGCGGCGTTCTTCTTCTGCATGGTTCTTGAGATTGCCGGGATTGTCCTGATGCTTGCGGTAAGGGAGAAGAAGCCGACGGGCGAGAGCAGCGGGGAAGTGGGTATCGGGTTCTAGACATATCCCATCTTTTTCTCGTCCATCAACACTGTTATTTTCCTGGTAGCACAGTACTACAACAATGCTGAGCACGGATCCCGCCCTTGACGATGCAGACATCTCTTACAGCACCCGTGCATGGACAGCACTCCTGCACGATCTCTCATCCTGGCGCGAACAGCTCGCCCGCAGCATTGCCCGGAATAATCATGGTTTGCAGAGCGATACGATCGCTGCAGCAGCAAACCGGATCATAGGACGTTTCCTGTTCCTGCGTATTGCAGAAGATCGCGGGTTTATGGAAGCTGGAACTCTCCAGCAGATCCATGATGCAGCCGACCCCCTCACTATCGTTTCAGAATTATTTTTGCCGGTCGGGGACCCATGGACCGAGGTTCCCGTAACAGGCTCGCGTCAGATGACAGTTACGGATCCGGTAACCATCGAAGATCGCGTGATACAAAAAATTCTCCTGCGACTGTGCCAACCGGACCGGCCATACGATTTTGGAATCATCTCCAATGGGATGATTGCAGAGTTGTTTGATCAACACTTCACCCGCGCTATCCGCCGCTCAGCTGCTCATCAGGCAGTCGTTGTTGAGACCCGCGACACGCTCCAGTCGCAGGGAACACCAACCCCCTCATCTGAGATGATTGCATTCCTGGTCCACCAGTCGCTTGCAGGAGTGTACGCGAACCGGAGCCAAAACGACTTACTTCCCGTCCGGATCCTTGACATGGCATGCGGTTCCGGGAGGGTACTTCTTTCTGCATACCAGTACCTTCTTTCCCATTCCGGCAGTGGCAGGCACACGCTTGCCGAGAGGCAGGAGCACCTCAGTGCCTCCATCCATGGTGTTGATCTCGATCCGCATGCCGTTGCTGTGGCAAAGATGCTTCTCTTCTTCGAACTCTGCGATGATGAAAAGGCAAGGGCACTTCCGGAACAGTTCCTCGTTTTGGCAGGTTCTGTGTTCAAAGCCCTTGAACGTAATATCCTGTGCGGGAATTCCCTTGTCGATACGGATGTTGAATCCGAGGATTCGATTGCATTCTCTGCCGCTCATGAACGATACCGGATCAACCCGCTTGGCTGGCAGCATGCCTTCCCTGAAGTCCTGCGGGCGGGAGGATTTGAGCTGGTGCTCGGCAACCTGCCGGATGGACCGCTCAAGCCGCACGAGTGGGTGCAGCGGTATTTCCAGCGTCACTACACGGTGTATCACCTTCAGGCAGATCGCTCTGCCTTTTTCATCGAGCGGGGACTCTCGCTCCTCTGCCCGGGCGGGATGCTCGGCTGTGTCGCAGGCAACCGCTGGCTCCGGGCAACATCCGGTGCTCCACTACGAAAGTCCCTGCTCGCGTACCAGATCGAAGAGATCGCAGATTCCGGAACAGAAGCTGAGAATAAACTTCATCCTGCCCTGTGCATAATCCGGATGACCCGGCATCCCCCATCGCACGCGTTTTTTGCCGCCCAGCTGGATCCTGATAGCACTGAACCGCTGGAAATGCAGGTTCGTGTGCGCCGGTTCCCGCTCGATCAAACGATGTTAGGTTCAGGAGGCTGGACACTCCGCGATACCCGGGTACAGGATATTGTAGCAATAGTCCGCAGTGCCGGCACGCCGCTTGGGGAGGTGGTAATGGGCCAGGTGCATCACGGGATTATCACCGGGCTTGACGATGCGTTTGTGATAGATAGCCGCCAGAGAAAAGAGCTGATTGAGGCAACTCAAAAAAGCAAATCCCTGATCCGCCCGTTTCTTCCCTCAGGAGAAATTGTGCGGTATGGCGTTCCCCTTTTGTCACGCTTCATCATTTTTATTCCGCGGGGCTGGACAACAGCCCATGCAGGGGGCCAGGCCGGCTGGCGATGGTTCAGGAAAAAATATCCGTCCGTTGCCCGGCACCTGAAGTCTTATGCAGAGCGGGCCAAGGAGCGCAAGCACCAGGGAGATTTCTGGTGGGAGTGCTCCTGTGAGCAAGGTGTCATTGACCTGAACCAGTCCCGGATAATCTTTCCCGGCTCAGGAGAATTCCTGGCGTTTATGTTTGATGCAGGGGCAGTAATTCCGGATCGCCATACCCGGTTCATAAGTTCCTCCAGTCTCTACCTGCTCGCGGTGCTCAACAGCCGGCTGAGTACGTTCATTTTCCGGGTTACATCACACGAAATACCGGAAAAAAAGCGAACGCAGGTATGGGAGCGGATTGCATTACTTCCGATCTACACTATTGACTTCGACAATCCTGATGACAAAACCCGGCATGATCGCATGGTCACGCTTGTTACCGAGATGCTTGAGCTGCACAAACACCTGAGCCATGCAAAGACCGATCGGGAAAAGCGGCTCATCATGCAGGAGATCGACTCAACCGACCGGCAGATCGATTCGCTGGTGTACGGACTCTACGGGCTGACGGCTGATGAGATTGCACTGGTAGAAGAATCCGTCTCGAAATGATTATTGCCGACAATGAAAAACAGTAGCTGTTTTCAGGGATTTCCAGCAAAAATTACAGGAGCCTTTCTTTTCCAGAAGTGAAATTTTCCAATAATAATTTTTTACCATTTTTTTATTTTTACCAAAAATTTTTAATTTCCAGAAGCCCATACTACCTCATATACGAGAGGGGGTATTGATATGAAACAGAAAAGTGCGCGATCGGGAAAAACCAGGAAGCACACCGGCGTAAACGAACCGGTGGCAGAATACCTGTCAGGAACTGGTCCGGTTATCGTGATGGATGCAACCGGCAGGATGGTGCTTCCCAAAAAAATCCGCGACCATTACAATGCAAACCGATTCGAGGTCCGGGAAACCAAAGGGCACATCGAGCTAATCCCCGTCAAACCGCTCAGCTCGCTGCTCGGCATTTTTCCCGATCTGGATATTGAAGCCATCTACCGCGACCACGACCGTGAGGTTGCAGAGGAGGATGCGGAGTGACCGGCATCCTCATCGATACCTATACCTGGATCGAGATCTTCCGGAACAGTCCCTGGGGATGGCAGGCACTGGAATTCATTGAGAAGAATTCCCCGCTTGCAGTCTCAGTGCTGACACTGTACGAACTCCAGTACCGTTTCAACGATCTATACGGAGAAGAAAATACCGGTTCTTTCATCACTACAATCCTCACTCATGCTGAAGTGATTCCGGTCGATATGCAGATCGCGATCGCGGCTGGCACGATCAGAACCGGACAAAAGAAGAAGGGTAATGGTATGGGGGCCGTGGACTGCCTGATCCTTGCAACTGCCCGGATCCATAACCTGAACGTGCTGACCGGTGACAGGCACTTCGATGGTCTTGAAGAAAC